>JAFUCW010000277.1 GCA_017459485.1 Eggerthellaceae bacterium
AAGCGAAGGACCACCGATCAGGGGGTCCGTCTTGCGCGCTCAGAGACAAGGGTCGTCTTCGGCAGCTTCTTCTGCGGCGGGCTCCTCGGCGCCAGCTTCGGCTGCTTCCTCGGCTGCGGGCTCCTCGGCGCCGTCTTCGGCAGCCGGGGCGTCTTCGGCAGCAGCCTCTACGGCAGCGTCTGAGGCCTCTTCGGCGGGAGCTTCTGCAGCCTGATCCTCGGCGACCTCTGCCGCATCCTCGGCGGGAGCCTCGCTTGCAGCCTTCGCAGCAGCACGCTCAGCCTCGCGGGCGTACTTGGCAGCACGCTTTTCCTTCTCGGCCTTTTTGGCCTCGCGCTCTTCGGCCTTCTTGGCGGCAGCAGCCTCGACTTCGGCGGCACGCTTGGCCTTCCGCTCTGCTTCGCGGGCAGCAACGGTTTCCTTGGCGGATCCGAACTTGTCAGCAAAGCGCTGAACGCGTCCACCGGTATCGATGAACTTCTGCGTGCCCGTGAAGAACGGATGGCACTCGTTGCAGATGTCGATCTTCAGTTCGGGCTTGGTGGAACGGGTCGTGAACGTGTTGCCGCATGTGCAGCGCACCGTGCACTCCATGTACTCCGGATGGATGTCAGTCTTCAATGCAATCATCTCCTATGTTGAGCCTTGGTTTCCATACAAGGCAAAAGACGAACTTTGCTATAGTACCACCTTTCGCTCTTCTCTCCCATAATTCCACAACTCGAAACTAGCAGATGAGCACGGAAAAGACAGTGGCGGCGAGTCGATCGTGGTCGAAAGGTCAGCGAACATTGCAGATGTGCCCATAATCGCCCGCTTATAGCGTGAAGCATACTGAAGGCACGCGTGCAACAAAGCACGGGACGATAATGGGTGCAGCTGCAGTTTGCCGCGTCGACACGTCCGTCCGTTTGTCAGAACAGGCGAAACCTAAAGGCAGAAACAGGGAACGACCAGGTACTGCTGGTTGGCGGCACCACCCTTGTCGGGATGGCCAGTCGCATCCACGTAACACCAGCTATCCGCCGGTCCCGCATCTGCACTACGCAGCCACCAGGAGCCCGCCTGCCCTCCATCGTGCATCACCAGCACGGAATTGCCTCCGGTAGCCGCAACCCCGGAATCCTTGAACAGCTGGTACTGCGAGCCTTCCTTCTGCAAGGTAGCGGCAATGTCTCCCATAGAAGAGTCGACCGAACCGACAAGCTCGACATAGGAAGGAAGCCAGATGACGTCGTTCGATTCGGTAACCGAGTCGACCGCGCCCGTGTTGGACGGCTTCGAAACTTCCACAATTCTTTCGGTAAGGTCGGCGGGCAACGGGGAAAACACATTGGGGTAAAGGGCGCTCGAAACAGACGAAGAGGGCCATCCGCCCAAGTTGGAGCCATCTTCGTTGTAGGCCATGGGCATGATGCCGTCGGTGAACATGAACGTGATGCCCGCTTTGCCTGACCCGTCAGACGCACTGTCGTGGTTGAAGCCAATGATCCGCACGCTCACGTTGGTGCCGTCCCCCAACGCGACCGACTTGGCGGCAGAGCCGTCAATCCTGCCCGATGCGTTGACGAAGCCATATTGCTTCGCAACGTAGATCGCATCGTCGTCCGTAGCGGCATCCGCAATCTTTGCGGATATCTGGGAAAGCTCTTCCCAGGTGTACTCCTCGAGGCTTGCCTTGGCAGCTGGGTTGCTTGGAGGATCGACCTGCTCGACGGAGTCGGACGATGCCTAAGAGCCCCATTCGACGGCAGGCTCTCCAATGGAGGGAACGCTGCTCGTTGCAGGCGATGCGGCAGGTCCGGAACATTGGGTGAACAGAAGGACAACGGCCATGATAAACGCGATCACGGCAAGCACGATCAAGGGGATACGGCGGTCGGTTTCAACTATCGTGGTGGGAAGCCCTGTCGCCTTGTAGGCAGACTGGCCTTTCGCAGACTTGCGTTGCGTTGGCATAGTGCATCTGTCCTTCGTTTAAGCGCCGGTACAACCTGCTCTGATGTGAATCGAACCTATAGTCCTTTTGTATTGTACTTCTTAACACGAAGTGTTGACAAGCAAAAACAACCCCGAAAGGAGGCTTCCTACTTCAACTGCGAAGGATGAGCTTCGAAAAAGTCGGTGCGGGGCGGAAGCTCTTCCACCGCATGAAACCCGCTTTCGCGCTCCTCGGGACCACAGAGCTCCGCAATGCCGGCGAAGGAGGCGTCCCATGAGAAGAAGACCTCGGGAGCGAACTGCAAGGAAGCACAGATCTTCTCGCAGCCAACGGGGACGACTGGATGCATGAGCAGCGTACAAACCCGAAGCAGGAAGCATGAATCGGCAAGAACCTGACGGCGCATCTCCGTGTCCTGCAAGTCCTCAGCCTCCTTGATTCCGGCACTCCAATGCTGGTTGGAGAAGCGTATGAATTCGTCCATCAGCGACATGACCGAATGCAGCTCGACATGCTCCATGAAGGCCTCGTAGCGGCGCAGCGCGTCATGCGCCCTCTCAAGCGCTTCGGACGTGGGAACGTCAAGCGGGATGGCGCAGTCGAAGGTGTTCTTCGCTTCGTAGAGGCAACTGCGCGCCAGACGGTTGAACACGCGCGTGAGCAGCGCACCTTCTTTGAGCACGGGGTCGGCGACCCGCGGGTCGCTTCGCTTGGACTCGTCAGGCTCGAACGCCTTGGGCTTGAAGCCGACGCTGCGCTGGTCGAGTCCAAGGGCTAGCCAATGCGCGCGCAGCTGCTCGGGCGTGTAGAAATCGAGCAGCTCGTCGGCGGAAGGCGGCTTGACGGCGCTCGAGGAAGACGCTTTCTTGTCCCCCAGGAGCATATGGTGGTTGGCGACGAGCGTGGTGTGACGCAGGTCGGAGCCGGTTGGCTTCAACGCGCAGGCATTGCCCTCCTGCGTCGCTGCCCACAAGGCTGGCTGCGCAATACCGTAGAAATAGATGTTGTCCTGTCCGATGAACTGATAAACGCGCGCGTCGTCGCTGCACCAGAAGTCGCGCCACGAATCGTGCGCAAGTCCGCGCGCGTCGTTGGCGGCAATGGTGAAGCTTATCGGCGCCCAGAGGCTTTCGGGCCAGCACCAAACAGTAAGCCCGCTTATTCCGTCCATTTCGGGCACAGGAACGCCCCACTCGATGTTGCCGGAAATACGGAACGGAACGAGCGCTTTGCCTGTACGGAAACGCACGCCGGAAGCGGAGAGCACGTCGCGCGCGGCATCGCGATCGTAGATGTCAGAGAAGCGCAACTCGAAGCTCTGCTTGCCCTTCTCCGCCTCTGCGTACACATGGCTGGGAAGACTGTCCGCAAGCTCTCGATAGGTGTCGTATGCGTCGTTTTTGACGAAGATGACAGGATCGCCCAGAAACTCGCTGATGGTTTCGGGAACCACCGGGCGCACGTCGCCGTCGTGCCGAAGCGCCTCGACGTAGTCGCGCAGATAGGAAGCGAACCCGGGCAGGTCGAAGTACCAGTTCTCCACCAGACGCATCTCGGGCGTCGTCCCCGTGATGGTCGAAGTGGGCTTGATCAGGTCGGCGGGGTCGTACTGATGCCCCATGTCGCACTCGTCGGAGTAGCCGCGCTCACCCTTGCATCCCTGCACAGGGCAGTACCCCTGCACCTGGCGCCCGTTGAGAAACGTGTCGGCTTCAACGTCGTAGAACTGCCTGGTCTGGAGCGTGCTCAAATGCCCGTTTTCGTGAAGGCGCCGAATGAAACGCGCAGTGAAATCCTCGTGGACTTCGCCGGAGTGTCCAATACCGCTGCCCTCGTAGATGTCCAGGCTGATGGAATAGGCGTCGAGCGTGGCTTTCTGGGCATCATGGTTGCCCTGCACGTAGTCGGCGATGCTGCCAACGAAGCCCTGCTCTTCGACAAGCTTGCGGTAACCTTCGTCTATCGGAGAGCCGAAACAGTCGGTTCCCGACACGAAACGGACGTTGTCGGCGCCAATGCGGTCGCGCAGAAATCGCGCATAGGCGTCCGCGGGCACGAAAACGCCGCCGACGTGCCCGAAGTGCAGTCCCTTGTTTCCGTAGGGCATGCCTGCGGTGACCACGACACGCTTCGGCCAAGCAACCTGCGAGGCCCACTCCCCTGCCACGTTTTCGTCGACCACATCCATCTCCTACAATTCGAAATTATCGTCCGAACGCGCCGTCTGAGCCTTCTTGGCCGTACGCAACAGGAACTCCTGGTTGGTGTCGGTCTGCTTGAGCGACTTGATGAGCATGTCCATTGCGCGCTCGATGTTGTTCATGTTGGCAAGCAGGCGACGAACGGCCCAGATGAGGGGTGCTTCCTGCGGATCGAGCAGAAGGTCTTCTTTGCGCGTGCCCGATGCAACGGGATCAATCGCAGGGAAAATGCGCCTGTCTGCAAGGTTGCGATCGAGCTTGAGTTCCATGTTGCCCGTGCCCTTGAACTCCTCGAAGATGACCTCGTCCATCTTCGATCCGGTGTCGATCAGCGCGCTGGCCAAAATGGTCAACGACCCGCCACCTTCGATGTTGCGCGCAGCGCCCAGAAAGCGTTTCGGCGGGTAGAGTGCCGTGGAGTCGACGCCACCGGAAAGGATGCGCCCACTTGCGGGCTGCGCCAGGTTGTAGGCGCGCGCGAGTCGCGTGATCGAGTCAAGCAATATGACCACGTCAGCTCCCAGCTCGACGAGCCGCTTGGCGCGCTCGATAACCATCTCCGCCACGGCGATATGGTTTTCAGAGGGCATGTCAAAGGTCGAGGACACCACCTCGCCTTTGATCGAGCGCTGCATGTCGGTGACCTCTTCGGGACGCTCGTCGACGAGCAGGCACATAAGGTGCACTTCGGGGTTGTTGGCAGAAATTGCTGCCGCAATGTCCTTGAGGACCGTGGTCTTGCCCGCTTTGGGCGGAGAGACGATCAACCCGCGCTGGCCCTTTCCGATCGGAGCGCACAAATCGATCACGCGGGCAGTCGTGGCAGACTTGCCATGCTCCATGAGCAGACGCTCGTCCGGATAGACCGGCGTCAGGTCCCCAAACCGCGGCCGATGCTCGAGCGCCTCGAGCGGAAGGCCGTTGACGGAGTCGATCTTTTGGATGGCAGCGTATTTCTCGTTGCTGCGCGCAGGACGCGTGGTGCCGCACACCAGGTCTCCTTTGCGCAGGTGGTTGCGGCGAATGATATTCGTTCCCACGTAGACGTCATGCTCTCCAGGGAGATAGTTTTCGGTGCGCAGGAAGCCGTACCCGTCGGAGTGGATGTCCAAGACGCCTTCGACGGGAACGAAGCCCTCTTTCTTCACGGACGCCTCGAGCACCGCTTCGACAAGTTCGGCCTTCTTCATGGCCTTGTGGTCAATGTCAAGCTCTTCGGCACGCGCCCTAAGCTCCGCCACCTTGAGGGCGGCAAGCTCTTCTTGGGTAACCGACGGGGTCGCGGGCTCGTTGTTGTGGTTGCGTCGAGACTTCTTGTTGCGCTTGCCCGAGCCGCCTTGCCCGTTGCCATTGCGCTCCTGGTCCGACCCTTCCTCGACGTTGCGGGCAGAATCGCTCTGGCTGCCTACCGTGCGGCTGCGCCTGCGGGCGCTGCGGTGCTGCCCGCCGTCGCCTCGCCCATCGCGCTCGTCCGCTTCACCGACATCGGAAGATGACGCATCGTCGTCTTTTTCGAACTTTGCGCCCTTCCTTCCCTTGCGCTTAGAGGGAACGGCGTCGGGGACCTCGTCAGCCAACTCGTGCACCGCACCGCCCGCGAGGTAGGCCTCGATAGGCACTTCCTCGACATCGGGTGCGTCGTCGTAGTCATTCTTCTTTTCGGCAGGACGGCTGTCGTGCGAGACGATATGATCATCCGCCAACGCCGTGTAGCCCGCAAAACCGCCCTCGGGGATAGCGAACCCCTCGTCAGTGCCGCCGAAGCTAAAGCCCCCCGCACTCGCTGCCGTTTCCTCAGTCTGATTCTGCTCAGTCATTTATTGTACTTTCTCCCAGTCCTTCATAAAGGATTCAAGGCCGGCATCGGTAAGGGGATGCTGGACCATCTTCTTGAGCACACCGACAGGCACCGTAGCGATGTCGGCACCCATCAGAGCGCACTGCGTCACATGGTGTGCGCTGCGCACAGAAGCAGCGATGACCTCGATCCGCTCACCGTTCACGGTGCTTTCCGAGAAATCATAGTTGCCCAGAGCTTCCACAATGGATTCGACCTGGGCGAGGCCGTCGTCGGAAATATCGTCGAACCTGCCGATGAAAGGGCTGATGTAGCGAGCACCGGCGCGTGCGGCAAGAAGGGCTTGTGGGACAGAGAAGCACAGCGTCATGTTCACAGGCACGCCATGGGCAGCAAGCTCCTTGGTGGCGGCAAGGCCTTCGACCATCGTGGGAACCTTCACCACCACGTTCGGGGCAATGGCCGCCAGCTCCAAGCCGTCGCGCACGATCTCGTTGCGCTCCATGGCAACGCTTTCCGCCGAAACGGGCCCGTCGACCAGCTCGCAGATGCGCTTGATGTGGTTGTGAAAATCGGACAGCTTGCCTCCGATCTTGGCATACAGCGTGGGGTTGGTGGTCACACCTGCGATCGCGCCCCAACTCGCAGCCTCCTCGATTTCGGCGAGGTCGGCCGTGTCAAGGAAGAATTTCACTTTTGTCCTCCTAGGATACGTCCCCATCGCAAGCATGCGCAAAGAACAATTGCAGGCTATGCACGCGAACTGGTAAGGGATTTGAAACGAACGCCCAGCAGGAACCCCCGCTGCACTTTGACAATACTACGTAATCGAGCGCAACTGCGCAAGTGCAATTTTTTGGTTTTTAGCCAAATCCTACGAGTGCGACGTCCCGACGCCCGACGACGAAACGGTGCTCGAAGCAGCGCTGGCGTTAGAAGTCGAAGCAGCGGTCGAAGACGAAGCGCGCGAACTTTCCGACGACGCCGAAGACGTGGAGGAATCCGTTTCACCCGAATGCATGGATGCCCCGTCGGAAGCAAAGACAGCGTCGTCATCCACCAGGGGCTCCGTTACCTCACTGGATTCTTCGTCGCGCTCTTCTCGCTCTTCGCGAGCACGAAGCGCTTCCTCCTCTTCTTTTTGAGCGGCTTCGACCTTGGCTTTCGCCACAGCGTCGCGCATGGCCTTTTCTTCGCTGGC
>JAFUCW010000021.1 GCA_017459485.1 Eggerthellaceae bacterium
GATGCACGTGATTCCGCGGTCGCGGATTCGCTTCACGACCTCCGCTTCGGTCTTGGCATCAAGGGCGCTCGTTGCTTCGTCAAGGATAATGAGGGTGGGGTCTTGCGCAAGCACGCGCGCGATTTCGAGGCGCTGAAGCTGTCCGCCGCTGTAGTTCTTGCCGCCCGGCAGAATGCGCGACGAGTAGGCGCCTTCGCGCTGGAGAATGACGTTGTGGACGCCTGCATCGCGGCAGGCAAGTATGATGGCATAGTCTTCTATAGTATTGTCCCAGAGCTTCACGTTGTCGGACACCGTGTCGTCAAAGGTAACGATGTCTTGGTCAACTACTGCAAGCGATCCGCGCAAGACGGGCCTTGGGACGTCGGATAGGGGGGTGCCGTCGAAGCAGACTTCGCCTTCCCAGGGGTCGTACAGGCCGCTCACGAGTTTGGCGATAGTGGATTTTCCACAGCCCGAACCTCCAACGAGCGCAACCCATTGTCCAGGCTCCAGGTGTAGGTCGAAATTCTCTATGACCGGTGCTTCCAGCGGCGAGTAGCCGAAGGTGATCCCCTTCAGGTCCACTCGCCCTTCCAGTTTTTCGCGCCCCTTCCATTCGGCGGCGTCCTGCTGCTCCGTTGCCTCTTCGGGGACGTCGACAGGGTAGCGCATAACGTCGTCCACGCGCTCCATCTGGGTCTGCATTTCCTGCACGGTTTGACCAAGAGCGATCAGCTGGTTCACTGGTGCCATGAACGCCATAAGGAACCCAGTGAATGCCAGGAGCATGCCGGGCGTGAATTCGTTTTCCACGATCAGCCATATTCCCAGCACAAGCACGGCAATGTTTGCGATCTGAGTAAGAAGCTGGGGAATCATGCCAAGGTATTCGTTGATGCGCGTTGTGCGCGCGGTGGATTCGTTCACTGCCGCCTGATAGCCGGCCCATCGCCCGAAATATCCCGTTTCGGCACCTGCGGCCTTGATGGTTTCGATCATCTGAATGCCGCCGACGGTTGTGGCGTAAAGCTTGCCCGCATCCATCATGGCTGCACGCGACACGTTCATGCGCTTTTGGGATATGTAGCGTGCGACAAGCGCGTTGGCCACTACGGTCGTCAATCCCACGATGGTAAGCATTGCGCTGTATTTCAGCATGATAGCCAGGTAAAGGATTAGCATGACCAGGTTCACGAGCACAGGAGCCAGCTGGCCCACAAGGGCAAACGCGATGGTTTCGTTCATGCTCTGGCGTTGTTGCAGGTCGCCGATCATGCGCTGCGCGTAGAATCCTACGGGCAGATGGAGCAAATGGCGCATGAAGCGCGACGACGACACGACGGCAATCTTTCCCTGTATGTGTACGAGGTAGACCGCATTCAGTATAGACACCAGGCCCGAAATAACAGCCAGGACAAGCAGTATGGCCGTGAGGGGCACGAGCCACTCTGGACTGCTGCCGGTCAATATTCGGTCCATGAACACCTTCCCAAGAGAAGTGTTGATGATCGCGACAAGAGAGGTCACTGCTGCCGTTAGCATGACGAAGGCGATGGGGCGGCTTAGCCCCTCCAGCCTCTTGCGTGCGTACCTGAACGCATCGGGTTTGCTTCCCCCCGGCTTAAACGCGTCAGTCTTTTCGAAAACGAGCGTGATGCCCGTGAAGCTTTCGTCGAACTGGTCAAGAGGCACCTTTACTTCTCCGCGAGCGGGATCGTTGATCAGGGCGTACTTGCCTGTGAAGCCGCGCAATACCACGAAATGGTTGAAGTTCCAGAAAAGGATGCAGGGGAAGTTCCCGCTTTTGCGCAGCGCGTTGGTTGAGTACGTCATCCCCTTGGCGGCCAGACCATAAGAGCGGGCCGCCTTGAGGACGTTCGTCGCCTTCGATCCGTCGCGCGACACACCGCAGTCCGCACGCACTTGTTCGAGGGGTACCCACTTGCCGTAATAGGCAAGAATCATGGTCAGGCAGGCTGCTCCGCATTCGAGCGCCTCCATCTGCATAATCTGAGGGACTATTTTTTGTTTGGTCCAGCCTGAATTGGCCGAAGCGCGCCTGTCGCCTCCAAACTCCTTGTGGTCGCCGCTCATTGGTCGCTCCCAAGGATAAGGCTGATAGGTGCTATGCGTTCGGTCGTTATGGAAACAGTCAAGGGGACGTTTTGCGCGAGTTCGTTCGTGTTGCCTTCGAAGGACACCTGGTAGGCCCAGTCTCCCGTCAGAAGCGTGTTTACCAAGTAGTCGCTCGCAAGGACCTGATGGGCTTCGTCGTGCGAAAGGGGCACCTGGGAAACTTTGCTCACCGTCATGGTTGCTCCGCCGACGTTTGCCACGTCGTTTACGTGTACTTTCGCAACGTCTTCTGCAGAAAGGAAGCACATGGTGCTGCCGTCGACAGACACTCCTGTTGCGGAAACGCTAGTGGTCACCGATCCGAACACTCCCCAGGCTAATAGCCCGGCGAGCAGTACCATGCACGCTGCAAGCACCACCCATACGTTGGGGTTTGTCACTTGGATGAACTTGTCCAAGTCGTCGGGGCTGCGCAGCTTGTCGGTGGCCTTCTTGTTGAATATGGATTTCTCAGGGTCAGCCATCGCGTGCCTTTCCGTTGGGAACCCCTATTGTACCCATAAAAGATGGCTTCGGGCTTTCTTCCACGAGCAAGGTTAGCTCTGGTTGTCGGTGCGATGTGGGCAAGGGCGCTAGTCTCACATCTTCTAGAAATCTTGGAGATACCGCATCACGTACGCGTCTGTTCGCAAAGAATATAATGTGGTGCCAAGGTCGAATGAAAGAAAGGGCATGAGGTGCCGTTCACGATAGAGCGAAACGATCTTGCTTCCGTCGAAGCCGATGCCATTGTTGTTGCAGCTAATGAGCAGCTGCAGATAACGGGCGGAGTTGGATTGGTCGTTGCCCAGGCTGCTGGTGCGGACCGCCTGCAGGCTGCATGCGACGAAATTGGGTATTGCCCCTGTGGCAGTGCGGTAGCTACCCCCGCATTCGATCTACCTGCGTCGATAGTGGTGCATGCAGTAGGGCCGATATGGCGTGGGGGCGCCCACGACGAAGCGAAGCTGTTGATGCAAACCTACGCTGCGGCGCTTTCTTGCGCTGTCCAGGAAGGTGCGCGCTCTATTGCGCTTCCGCTTATATCGGCAGGAACATACGGGTTTCCGCCCGACGTTTCCCTTTCCGTATCGCGTGAAGCAATTCGCACGTTCCTCAACGACCACGATGTGCTTGTGCGGCTGGTGCTCTACAGTCGCCAGTCTGTGGCAGCAGGCATGGAAGCATACCTTGACATTGCCGAATACATCGACGACAACTATGTCGAAGTGCATGCCGCTTGGGGCACAAACGCCTCCTTCGCTTCTGCCGCAGCACACGCTCGTCCTTCGCAGTATGAATCCCTTGACCACAGCGAAGCCCCTTCTCCTCGTGGGCGGCGCCAGGGCCTTGGGTCGATTTTGGGGGATGCAGTCGATTCGTTGCGCGAAAAGCTGGTCGGCAGGGAGCGCGAGGCTGAAAGAGTTACCGGGCCGGACGAGAGGTTGCTTCAGGACGCGGAGGGCGCGTTCTTCGACGCGACCGTGCCCGGTTCTTTGGCGCAGGACGAAGGGGTGTTCGCGGATGCCTCCATGGCATCGGCCGGTTCGCTTAAGCCGATGTCGCCAGCCGAAACGGCATCCAAGCCAATGGCAGCAAGCCTGCCCGATCTGCTCGATTCCCTTGACGAGCCGTTTTCCACCACATTGCTCGCGCTTGTGGATGCGCGGGGCATGACCGATGCCCAAGTGTACAAACGGGCGAACATGAGCAGGCAGCTTTTTAGCAAGATTCGCTCAAATGCCGAGTATCGGCCTACCAAGAAGACGGCGATTGCGCTTGCGGTGGCGCTTGGTTTGGACGTCGACGAAACGCGCGACCTTCTTGCACGCGCAGGCTACGCGCTGTCTGCTAGCAGCAAGGCAGATGTGATCGTCGAGTATTTCATCAGCCACGGCAACTACGACATCTTCGAAATCAACGAAGCGCTCTACGCGTTTGACCAGCCACTTCTCTAGTCTCTTTCAGATGTCAACTGCCAGTTGACCTATTCGGCCCAGCAGGGAGTTATCTTTCGCTTGCACGTTGAAACGTCGCGGACGATGCGCGGCGAGCAAGAGAAAGGGCAAACCATGAAAAAGGGATTGACGGAACTGGTATTCGTGGTCGATCGCAGTGGATCGATGGGCGGCCTGGAGAGCGACACCATAGGCGGATTTAACGCGACGCTCGAAGCGCATCGCAAAGAAGAAGGAGAAGCAGTAGTTTCCACGGTGCTCTTCGACAATGAAATGATCGTGTTGCACGATCGCCTTCCTATTGCGGAAGTGTCCCCAATGACGACCGATGACTATCAGGTGCGGGGCTGCACGGCGTTGCTTGATGCAGTGGGTAAGGCGGTTCACCACATCGGGCGCGTGCAGGGGTATTTGCCGGACGAATACCGCCCCGAGCACACTATTGTGATCATCACGACCGACGGCTACGAAAACGCGAGCACCGAATACACCTACGAACAAGTGAAGAAGATGATCTCGCGCAAAGAGGAAGAAGGCTGGGACTTCTTGTTCCTTGGCGCCAACATCGATGCTGCTGCAGAGGCGCAGCGCATCGGGATTGCGGGAGACAGGGCGGCAACCTACATTGCCGATGGCGCAGGCAGCAAAGTGATGTACGCAGCGCAGTGCGCCGAAACGGTGGCCATGCGCAACGGTTCGTCGCTGCGCGACGGGTCTTGGAAGCGCGCGATTGACAAGGACACCAAGGCTCGTTCGGGTGCGCACAAGAAGAGCAAAGGCCTGTTCGGAAGGCGGTAGGCGCTTGGCTAGGGCAGCGTTCCCATAGCAATACTATCTCAATCGCGATGCTACACCGCGCTCAATGTGGCAGTGAACGCCAACGAGCGCGGTGTTGCCATGGAGTCGAATTGCACCACATAGGCCCTGCGCTCGGTGTCGGTCGAAACAACGGTGCCTTGTCCGAACACGGGATGCTCCACGCGCGTGCCCTCTTCGAAGTGCTCTGCGTCGGCGCTTTCAAGCCGGCGGTCCTGTAGCGTGGCAGCGGCGCGTGCCTCGTGGACAAGCGAGTCTTCCAACGGCGTTTCGAAATCGATAAGGTCGGGGTCGATGTCAAGCACGAACCGGCTGGGAAACCGCGGCATGCCATCGTGCGAGGTCCCGTCGGCACAGGTTAGGAACAGGCCCTTTTCGGCGCGGGTAACTGCCACGAATGCCAGCCGGCGCTCTTCTTCCATGGCCTCTGTCGTGCGGGTCTTGCGTGAAGGGATGACCCCTTCGTTCAAGGCGCAGAAAAACACGTAGGGAAACTCGAGCCCCTTGGCGGCATGGATGGTCATCAGCTTTACCTTGTTCGATGAAAGCCCCTTGTCCAGGTTCGTCATCTGGGCGACATGCGCCAGAAAGTTGTCGGGGGTGGCTTCTTCGCCACAGCTGGTTTCGTATTCGTAGACCGCCTGACGCAGCTCGGCCAGGTTGTCCAGGCGCTCCTGGCTGCCTTCGGTGCGCAGCGCCTGCTCGTAGCCGCTCTTGTCGAGCAGGTCGGAGAGAAGCTCGGAAGCCGGGCGCGAATCCGCTTCTGCAGAGTAGCGCTCTATCAGGTCGACGAACTGCCGTGCGCCGGTGCCTTTCATGATCGCGTCGTCCAGGTTGTCGACGAGTGCCCGATAGAGCGAAACACCCTTGCCTTCGGCGTATTGACGCAGGTACTTCATGCGCCGCTGCCCCAGGTTACGCTTGGGAGTATTGGCGATGCGCTCGAAGGACAAATCGTCGCGGAATATGACCATGCGCAGGTAGGAAAGCGCGTCTTTTACTTCTTTGCGGTCGAAGAATTGCACCCCGCTGTAAATGGTGTAGGGAATCCTGGCGTTCACCAGGGCGTCTTCCACGGGACGCGACGCGTAGTGCGCGCGGTAGAGCACGCAAATGTCGCGGTATGCAACTCCGCTTTCCTGCAGCCGCTCGATCTGCTCGACGATCCATGCGGCTTCGTTGGCGGAGCTGGTGCCATGGAAGCAGCGCACCTTTTCGGCCGGCATCTGCTGCGAGACAAGGTGCTTGGGCAGGCGGTCGCGGTTTGCGGAGATAAGCGAATTGGCGACCATGGTGATCTGCGGAGTGGATCGGTAGTTGTCGTTCATCATGACGGTGCGCGTGCCGGGGAAGTTGCGGTCGAAGTCGATCAGGTACTTTACGTTGGCGCCGCGCCATGTGTAGATGGTTTGATCTGGATCGCCCACGACGAACAGGTTGCCATGGTGTGCGGCAAGCACTTCCATCAGGTCGTGCTGCAGGCCGTCTATGTCTTGGAATTCGTCGATCATGATGTATTCCAGGCGCTCCTGCCATTTGCGCCGCACGTCGTCGCGCACGCGGAACAGTTCGAGCGTGAAGATGATCAAATCGTTGTAGTCGAGGCCGAAGCATTTCTTCTGTTGGTAGAGGTATCCGTAGAACAGTATGTCGTCTACACGCTCGGCCAGTTCGTACTTCAGCTTCAGCGCGTCGACCGAAAGGTCAATCAGGTCGCGGAAGTAGTCGCGGTGCGTGAACGTCTTGCGCACCTCGAACATGTCGCGGGCGCTGGAAAACGTGCAGTCGCGCAGCGTAAGACCGCGCTCTTCGTAGATGATCTGCAGCATGGCGTCGATGTCGGAATTGTCGAACACCATGAAGCGCTTGGGAAGCGAAAGCGCAGCGGCGTCTTCCTGGAGCACCGACACGCAAAAGCCATGGAAGGTGTTCACGTAGCCGGTGTCGGAGTCGCCTGTGATCAAGCGTATGCGTTGGCGCATTTCGTTGGCAGCCTTGTTGGTGAACGTGACGCACAAAATGTTGCCTGGCATGACTCCCAGGTCGTTGACCAAGTATGCAAAGCGACGCGAAAGCGCTCGCGTCTTGCCCGACCCTGCACCTGCAACGACACGTACGGGACCCTCCGTCGTGGTGACGGCTTCGAGCTGCGAAGGGTTCAGCCCTTCCAATGTTGGGTAGGCAATCATAGTACATATGTTCGTATAATAGTCGGCTGTTGTCAACCCATGCAGTGCACGTGTGGGCGATCCTTCCGTAACGGTTAGGCAAGAAAAGCGCACGACCGACCAAGCGCGAGGGCCGTTTTGAGATAATGGCATCAACGCTAAGAGCATTCGGGAAAGGGACTCTATGGCAAACATTATCGAATACGTTCGCTCGACCACATCCACTTTTGCAGATCTTCCTTTGAATCGCGTGGACAGCCTGGTGCTTTCTTGGCTGGCATACGCGCGTATTCCCGAAGAGATTCCTGCGGCTTGCACTCCCGAAGGGGCCGACTTGGCAGAAATATGCGGTCAGGCGAACTTGCTTGGCCTGGTTGCGCCGCTCTACGATCCACGGGCGTCCGAAGACTTGCTGCGCGCTGTTGCGGCAAGTCCACGGTACAAAGACGTACGCGCAACGCGCGCGGTGGATACCTGGTCGCGTGAAGGACAGGTGCAGTTCAGCGCCACGACATTCACGCATCCGGCGTTCGGCTGCTACGTTGCGTTTCGCGGTACCGACGACACGCTTGTGGGTTGGAAGGAAAACTTCAACATGTCCTTCCAGACGGTTCCTGCACAAAAGGCCGCAACCGAGTACCTGGAAGAGGTGGCGTCCCAAGAGACGGGCGCCTTGTGGATCGGCGGCCATTCCAAAGGCGGCAACCTGGCAGTCTATGCGCTCAACACCTGTTCTGCCGCCACGCGAGAGCGCGTCGAGCGCTGCTTCGCCCACGACGCCCCCGGCTTCACCGACCACGCGCGCACAGAGGTCCTGTGGGCGAATGCCGACGACAAGGTCGACAAGACCATTCCGGAAGAGTCCATTGTGGGGCTGCTGTTCGACACCCAGACCACAGGTGTCACGGTGGTAAGGAGCACCAATCCCGGCATCTTGCAACATGCGCCGTTTTCGTGGGTGGTGGAAGGGCAGGACTTCGCATGCGCAAACGCGGTGTCCTACGACGCCTACCGCACCAACAAGAGACTGAACGCTTGGATGGACACCATGGACAAGGCACAGCGCGAACGTTTCGTCGAAGTGCTCTACAAGTTGGCGAACGCTACCGGAGAAGTGACGCTTTCCGGAATCACGTCAACGCTGAAGGACGGGTCGCTCGATCTAGCTTTGCGTCGGCTGGATGGCCTGCCCGAAGCAGACCGCGCCTTCTTCCTGGAAGCGGTCGACGACCTGGTGGCCACGCTGCTCTTAGGTCCGGCGCCCACCAATCCGCAAACGCCGACCGAGCGTGCCGACGACGCCAAAGACAAAGTGGAGGACATTACGGCGCGTTTCGAAGACAAGCTTTCGAAGCTTGATAAGTTCAGTTTCTGAGCACACGCTTTCCCCTTGGCCAATCTGCGATGTACATCAAAATGGAAAGGACGATTGACATGCCAACCGTGAAACCTGTTGTAAAAAACGCCGCCTTTGCGCTGCTTGCTGCCCTGGTCGTGGTTGTTGCTTTAGCGGGTTGTGCCTCCGCTCCTTCGCCGAGCACGGTCGCAAAGGAGACGCTTGACGCCATCAAGGCCCAGGATTTCGAGAAGATGAAGTCCCACTACGCGGGCAGTGTTGACGACGTGAGCATCTCCAGCCTGGCGGGAAACGTTTCGGGTTTTGACGTTTCGTCGCTATCTGAAGAGGACGGCGCTATGGTGAAAGAGCTCATTGGCGTGATGACCTCCTTCGACTACGAGCTGGGAACGGAAGCCATCAACGGCGACACAGCCACCGTCGACGCCACTATCTCCACCTACGATCTGGGAACGGTGTTCTCCGAGGCAATGGGGGACTATTTCACTGACGTGGTCACTAACGTGTTAAGCGGTGGTTCCATCGACGAAGCAGAGATGAAAGAGCAGTTCATTGCGAAGTTCAAGGAGAAGCTTGCCCAGCACACCGAAAAGACGCACACCGAAAAGGTGACTTTGAACCTTACCAAGACCGATGGCGAATGGAAGATGGACAGCTTTGATGAGCAGACCGTCGACGCGTTTATGGGCGGCTTGATCTCCAGCGCGAAGAGCTTCACTGACCAGCTTGAATCGCTGGGGTCGGCCCTCTAGCGAAGAACGCCTCTAGTACACGTTGTGGACGACCTCTGCAAAGCCGCGGAGGTCGTTTACGTTAAAGCGCTCGCCGCTGTCAAGCTTCACCCAGCCGTTGAACACGCCGAAGA
>JAFUCW010000278.1 GCA_017459485.1 Eggerthellaceae bacterium
AAGCATGGTGGGCGGGCGTTTCCTGGTTGATGACGACTACGCCAGCATGTTGGATGGTATTGTTCGGGAATAGGAGCTTTGCACCAACGGCGCCCACGTCGTCACGCTGGCAAATTCCGAGCATTAGCTCGAGCCAATCCGGCGCTATGATCTCGGTATCGTTGTTCAGGAGGAGCAGATACTCGCCCTTTGCGGACGAAACGCCGAAGTTAGTAATTTTCGAGTAGTTGAATTCATTCTCCCATGTTATGACAGACACCCGAGAATCGCGCGTCTCGAGCCTTTCGTAGCACTGTTCCGTTTCTGGTTCTGTACTGTTGTTCTCAACGATGATGAGCTCGAAGTTCTCGTAACTCGTTTTTGAAAGAATGGAATCAACGCACCGCTCGAGCAGTTTGGCGCAATCTTTATTGGGGATGATGATCGAGACCAGCGGGCTTCCTTGCACGATGTATCTAACATGATGCGAAAACCTTACTGGTCCGGGTTCGACAACTGCCGTAATCCCAAGTCGTTCAAGATGGCGTCGAATGGAGAGGGCTCCAGCGTCGTTCGCGTAGTCTTTGACATCTTTGTCTTTCGGGTTGGCTGATGCAGTGGAGTTACTCGATACTCGCCAGTGATATAAGACTTTCTTGATGTGATTGATCCGGCTTGTTCGCTCGGCTACAAGTAGTGTCAGGTTGTGGTCCTGTGCGCCGTCGAACTCGGCGGTTGGCGGCGCGATTTCTTCGAGTACGGCCTTCCGTACGCAAAGAAAGTGACAGACGTAATTGTGCGACCTCAGCAAATCGATGTCAAAATCCGTTTTGAAGTGGGGGTCAAAATAATATCGCCCGTCTTCGCTCACTTTATCTTCATCGCAATACATCAGGTCAATCTCGGGCATTTGATTCAGTGCTTTAGCATATTCGAACAGGCAATCGGGCTCTAAGGTATCGTCGTGATCGAGAAAACATACGAAATCGCCCTTGCATACGGCGATGCCAATGTTCGTGTTTTCCGTAATCCCCAAGTTTTTTTGCAGCTTAGTGAATCTGATGCGATCATCTTGGTTTGCTTCAGAAAAAACAGCATTCGACAGGGCTTCGTTTTCGGTAGATGCATTCACAAGGATGAGCTCCCAGTTTTGGTAGCTTTGAACGCGAACCGATTTCACCATTTCGATGAAAAAGTCTATCGGGGTGTTGAAGAGCGGAACCACAATGCTGAAGAGCGGTGCATTTTTGAAATGGACTCTTCTCTGAAGTGCCAATGTGCCCGCATGGGCGCGCATGAGGCGGTAATAGCTATCATAATTAGGGTCGCTAGCGGCGTTTCCCCAAAAACGGGCTCCCTCTGCGGAGAGGTCGGCGAACAATTTCGAACCGACGGAGCGAAAACCAAATAGGTCGGCATTGTTTTTATCGCGCGCTATGAGCGTGAGACCATGTGAGGTGCTTGGAAAGCGTACGGTAAAGTGCTGTTCGCGGTATTGGAACGAGGGGTCGGTCTTAGACGCGTTGGGGTAGTCGCTTAGCATTGTTACTTCGGCGGACATCTGATGCCCCGTCTCATCAAGCGCCTCAATGGCTACTTCCGAGTTATCGAGGAAAGGCAAAAGCAGCCATCCGCGCAACAAGAAGCTGTTGCCGTCGGGAATTATGTTATTGAAGGAGAGGGTGATTCTTTCAAAAGCATCGCCCGTTTCGATATCCCTCATTTCGAAAGCGGTTTGGCTGTTAAGTCGGTAAGTCAGGCGCGACTCCCACTTGGCACGGCTCATGGGAATCTCGAATCGCTTCTCAATTCTTCGATTTCCATTAGGGTTGCTTGTTGCAAAAAAGAGAACAACCGAACCATCTACTAGCAAGGGCGTGGTAACGGTTAACGAACACGTGCCATTTTCGAGAATCTTCTCGTCCATGTTATGCCAATAGCAGGGTAGCTGATGGCCGTCCTTGGTTTTCGCAGCTATGCTTAGCTGGTCATTGCTATTC
>JAFUCW010000279.1 GCA_017459485.1 Eggerthellaceae bacterium
CTGCTGCAGGCCCTTGCCACTAGCATAGACGCGTTTGCCGTTGGGGTCACGTTCGCTGCCACGGGGGAGCCCATCTTTTTCGCTGCGGCCATTATTGCCCTGTGCACGTTTCTCCTCTGCCTTTGCATGGTGGCGGTCGGGCGGAAACTGGGTGAGCGCTTTGGTGCGTATGCCCAAGTAGTAGGCGGCGTGGTGCTCATTGTCGTCGGTTTGCGCGCTTTGCTCTTCTAGCTGCGCAGCCGCTCAAGCGCAATCGTATAGCACCCCAGGCGCAACCGCACAGCCCCCCAGATGCAGCACGACCACTCGCTTTCGCGGAACGTGCCTGGCGTACATAGTTGAAGATATGCCGTTTGCCCCTAAACCGCTACTGGTTTTATAACATTTTTGCCAATATTTATTGTATGAAACTATGGACAGGAGTAAACTAGCCGCTTGGCAAGGTCGAACAAAGGCCATACACACAGATGAAAGGATAAAAATGGCTGAAGAAAAAAAGGGATTCATGGGAGAGTTCAAAGAATTCATCGCCCAGGGTAATGTCATGAACTTGGCAGTAGGCATTATCATTGGCGGCGCATTCCAGGCAATCGTCGGCGCACTGGTCGAAAAAGTCATCATGCCCATCGTGGGTGCGGCCATGGGGGGCGTGGACTTCTCTGGTCTGGCGATCACCATCGGCTCTGCCGAAATTGGCTACGGTGCCTTCATCCAAGCATGCATTGACTTCCTGCTCATCGCGCTGGTAGTGTTCTGGATCGTGAAGGCCTACAACAAGGCTGTTACGCCCAAGGAAGAGCCCGAGGCGCGCACCTGCCCCTATTGCAAGCAGGAAATCGCCGACGACGCCACACGTTGCCCGCATTGCACCTCCGAAGTGTCCGCTGCCTAACAACGCGCGGCCACACACATATGACAAGAGCGGCACCTTTCGGGGTGCCGCTTTCGTTTGGGGGACCGGTCGGGCAACGCGCAACAGGGCCCGCCCAAAGCGCATATGCATGCACGTGGCGCATCGCACGCACTTCCCATGACAAAAGTCGCGCTGCCTTAGCGTTTCTAAATGGAGATGACCGTCCGGTGAATGTAGTCGTCGACCTCGTCTACGTCGATGCCCAGCACAACGGAAAACTCGTCGCGCACATGCTCCTGCGCCGTTTTGAGAATGGCGTTGTCAGACGAAGTTGCTTTCTTGCCTGAAGCAAGAATTGCCTCCTTATGCTTGTAGAAGCTGCGCACAAGGACAAGCAGCTCGACTTCCGACCCAAATGAAAGCACATGCTTGGCGGCTTCTTTGCGCTCTGCGCTGTCGTCGATCCAGACGAGGGGCTCTTCGAGCGCGCGCTTGATGCAGTCCCTGAGCACACGCTTGCTCGGCACGTGCCTCATGCGGCCGACAAGGTCTTCGTTGTCCATGGGAACCAACAGTTTCGTATGGTCGTTGTGTACAGGATGCAGGATGTAGTACATGCCCGCATCGCGCTGCTCGATTGCCGCAACCTTACAGCAGCCATTCGGCCCATACATCACGATATCGTCAACGCTAAACTGCACCATATTGCATCACCACCACTGTTATTATTGTAACGCGTACGGAAATAATATGCATCTTTTCTCCATACCAACTGGGAAAATGCAGTTTTACGACAAGGCGAATCCGTGCAGATGCCGCCTTCGCCGCCTTGCAAGAGCATCTTTCCGTCAGACATCCCCCCGTTTGCACACCTCCTGCTACAATCTGGCTATGGAAACACCTTTGAACATTCGCTTTGCGCAAGACGGCGCCGGCGTCGACATTCTCGACCAGACGGCCCTTCCCTCGCGCGAAATCCGCCGCATCGTGCGCACCAAGGAAGAATGTTGGGAAGCAATCGAGCTCCTGCAAGTGCGTGGTGCACCAGCGATCGGCATTTTTGCGGCATTTTCGCTTGCCGTGCTAGCGCGAACCCTTCCCATGGAAACCCCCCAGGCATTCCAAGGCGCCTTCGATGCGCTTGCAGACTACCTCGAATCCTCTCGTCCAACAGCGGTCAACCTCCACTGGGCGTGCAAGCGAATGAAAGCCTTTGCGCGCGACGCCGTTTCCTGCGCAGCACCCAACTGGGACGGCAGCCGCGAACTCCTGCTCTCCCAACTGCGCGGCGAAGCGCAGCGCATCCAGGACCAGGACGTTGTCGCTTGCAAGTTCATGGCGGTACGCGCGCTTTCCCGCATTCGCGACAACGCGGGCATCATCACCCATTGCAACGCAGGGCCCTTGGCCACCAGCTGCTACGGGACGGCGCTTGGGCCCCTCATTCTTGGAGCCGAGCAGGGCATGAAATTCCGCGTGTACGTCGACGAAACCCGCCCTTTGCTCCAAGGTGCGCGTCTGACCGCCTACGAACTACAGCGTGCAGGTATCGACACGACCCTCATATGCGACAACATGGCAAGCAGCGTCATGACCCAAGGGCTCGTGGACGCGTGCTTCGTGGGAGCAGACCGCGTTGCAGCCAATGGCGACGTAGCCAACAAGATAGGGACGAGCCAGCTTGCCATCGTCGCCGCCCATTACGGAATCCCTTTCTACGTCGTGTGCCCCACATCCACCATCGACCGACCATGTGCCACAGGCGATGACCTTCCCA
>JAFUCW010000280.1 GCA_017459485.1 Eggerthellaceae bacterium
CCTCCAACTCCAATAAAGAACCTTATTGTATGTATGTCTATCGCTTCTGGGATACACACATGCCGCTTCGATAAGATACAATACACGCAGACAGCAATGTGCATTTACGTAACAGCGACGGAGCCTACACCCCATGGACATTCCTGCTTTCGTACCGGTAACCATATACGCAATCTTCGTGCTTGCGTTCATCGCCTTGTACGCCTGGCTGCATCTTGACGATTCGGCGGGGCGCAAGCCCTTCGCGCTTCTTGCAGTGCTGGTGGCGTTCCAGTTGACCACCGACCTCGTGTCCCGTCTCTATGTCTATTCCGGAGTGCCGATATGGCTTGTCGTGCTGTGCACCTACATTAACTTCTTGGTCCTGCCGTTCATCGGAGTATCGTGGTACCGCTTCGTGCGCAAGGTGCTCGCACGCGAAGAGGGCTCCTCTCTCCGCAAGCTCGACTACGTGGTCTACGCCATAGCGGCGGTTGGCGTAGTGGTGCTTTTTGCCAACCCGTTTGCCCATTGCGTATTCGCCTTCGATGCAACGGGCACGTACAGCCGAAGCTACCTCTATTTCGTGCCCGCGCTTTCGGCGGGGCTGTGCATGGTTGTCTCCCAAGTTCTGCTTGTGCACCGTTCCCGCGCCCTGGGACAACGTGCGCTTCTGGTAATGCACCTCTTTCCCGTGGCACCCATCATCGGCGCAGTTGCGGCAACCCTGGTGTACGGCCTTCCCTGGCTCCCGTTGGGCATATCGCTATCGATGCTCATGCTGTTCGCGAGCACGTTCGCGTCGGGAATGAACACCGATTTCCTTACCAGTGTGCTGAACCGTCGGCGCATCGAGGAGCTGCTCGAGGAGCGCATCGAAGACGCACGCGGCGGAAAGCCTTTTGCTGGCCTTATGGTCGACATCGACAACTTCAAGAGGATCAACGACACAATGGGGCACCATGTCGGCGACATCGCTCTGGCCGACGCAGCACGCTTGTTGAAGGAGAGCTTGCGCGGTGTGGACGTGGTCGGCAGATTCGGCGGAGACGAGTTTTTCGCGCTGATCGACGTTGCCTCGGAAGAGGAACTGGAGACTGTGATTTCGCGCATCCGAGACGGGGAGGTTCGCATAAGCGGGGAGCGTAAGGCCGTTCCTTTGCGCTTAAGCAAAGGCTACGCCCTGTTCGACCCCGACCGTTTTGCGAATGCCAAGGAGTTCGAAGTCTATCTTGACGGTCTGATGTACGCCGACAAGGAAACTCATAGGCTCAACGAAGTGAAGGGGCAATCTTAAACAAAGCGATCATAGGGCGGTCGACTAACGGTCGACCTACAGTCGTCTCAGTTGTCCTTTTTGCACGACAGTGCCCTAACGGCTCTTTCGACCACCTGTTCCTTGGTCTTCCTCTCCCTTATAATCAGTCTTGCCAAGACTACTGCCCGCTCCGTTTTCGCAAACAGCGGGCAGGAACGTATGCGTCAAAAGCGCAGGTTTGACGCACCGTATGAAAGCGAGGCCGATTGCATGGCAACTTCTACCGAACTGTTCGAGCGCGCGCAATGCGTGATTCCCGGGGGCGTGAACTCGCCGGTGCGGGCCTTTCGCAGCGTGGGGCTGGACCCGCGTTTCATCGACCATGCCGACGGTGCCTACCTGTTCGACGTGGAGGGCAACCGCTACATCGACTACGTGGATTCCTGGGGCCCGATGATCTTGGGCCACAACCACCCTGCCGTGCGCGAGGCGGTGCAGGCGGCCTGCGAACGCGGGCTGTCGTTTGGCGCGGCAACCGATCTGGAAGTGGAGATTGCCGAATTCATCTGCGAAACCGTGCCGCATGTGGACATGATCCGCATGGTCAATTCGGGCACCGAAGCGGTGATGAGCGCCGTGCGGCTGGCGCGTGGGTTCACAGGCCGCGACAAGATCGTGAAGTTCGCAGGCAACTACCATGGACATGCCGACTGCATGCTGGTGGAGGCTGGATCGGGCGTGCTGACACAAGGCGTTCCTGGCAGCGCAGGCGTGCCGGAGGGTTGCGCAAAAGACACGCTGACCGCAACCTATAATGACCTTGAAAGCGTGAACAGCCTGTTCGAGAGCAACCCTGGCCAGATCGCCTGCGTGATCGTGGAGCCGGTTGCCGCCAACATGGGCGTCGTGC
>JAFUCW010000022.1 GCA_017459485.1 Eggerthellaceae bacterium
GCTTTCGGCCCTCGCGCGATGACGAAGGGGCAGTGCGCGAATCTCCAAAACCCCAGCCACTGCGGCTTCTGCCTATGGCCGATCTTGCTGCTGCCAGGATGGGAAGGATTACGCCTTCAGTAACCAGAAACGATCATCATGTCTGGTGCAATCAGGCAGCTAAGGACCAGGCCGAGCAGTTTGTCCATTCCGGCTTCGTCGATGGTGCCGACCTTCACTGCGTTGCGGGAGTCCAGGTCAAGAGCCTTGAGCTGTTCGGCTTCGGCATATCCGCGGATGGGAGCCCCGTCCGATTCGCCTGGGACGGTGCCGACGCCGATGTGGAGCGGATAGGGAGTGTCGGAAGAGGTGATGGGCACTACCATGGTCAGGTTGCAGCGCGCGTTGAACTTGTTGTTGCTCACTACCACCAATGGGCGCCGTTTCGTCTGCTCATGCCCTGAAGAAGGGTCGAGGTCGGCCCACACCACATCGCCGTAGCGGTACGCCATGCCTACATCGCCTCCGATCCGGTGGCGTTTGCGAAACCGTCTTCACGGGCGACAAAGTCCCCTTGATAGTTGTCGAACAGCTCATCGAGGTCGGGTATGGCGACCTCGCGCCGCAAAGGTGTGATGGTAATGACCCCCTCCCTCTGCGGCTTAACTGCAAGGGGCCTTACCTCGACCCAGGGCTTGCGATTCTTGGTGACCACGAAGGGAGTGCCTGTGCTGTTGGCCTTCGTGGTCAGGGCGCTGAACTTGTTTTTAGCCTCAGAGAATGCAACGGTATTATCAAGCTCGATCTGTATCAAAAGAGCCTCCTTTAGCTTCAATCTAGCCTAACTATACATTATTTAGTCAAATTTTACAGCAGAAGATGGAAGCGCGAATCGATCGGGGCGTGATTTCTTGCGTTGATTGGCGCAATGCTCACGCTGACATGGGAGCAGCCCGAAAAGGGGATACGTGGCTGATGGGTGACATAGGAGTCGTAGCCGCTTGTCAGCTTTCGGCCCTCGCGCGATGACGAAGGGGCAGTGTGAGAGTCTCCAAGGTCCCAGCCACTGCGGCTTCTGCCAATGGCCGATCTTGCGTTGGAGCTGGTTGACAGTTGTTTGGCGTGAAAGACAGAGAAAGCGCCAAGGGTGCCAAGATTGCCCAGGCTGCGCCAACCCTGAAGTTTGCCAGCACAGCTATGAGCAAGAAGAGAACGGACGCCCCTTTCACCAACACCCTGACCAAGGCGACCGACGGCACCGTTACTTTCAAGTCAAGCAACACCGGCGTGGCGTCGGTCAACGGCAGCACGGGTCAGGTGACGATCAAGGGCGCCGGCAAGGCGACCATCACCGCGAGTGCCGTGGCGGGGAAGAACTACAAGGCGGGAAGCGCTTCGTACACTCTAAACGTTGCCAGCTCCGTCACCTACGCCGTCTCCTACAACGCCAACGGGGGCACGGGGACCCCCTCCGCGCAGACCAAGCAGAAGGGGGCCGCGCTGACGCTGAGCAGCGCCAAGCCGGGCAAGTCGTACCTGGTCAGCTACAATGCGAACGGCGGGAGCGTCTCGCCTGCGAGCAAGAGCGTCAGCTGCACCTTCAAGAATTGGAACACGGCAAGGAACGGCAGCGGCACGACGTACGCGCCCGGGTCGAAGTACGCCGCCGACGCCGACGCGACGCTCTACGCGCAGTGGGCGAACCCCGCGGCCGGCACCCTGGCGACGCCCAAGCGCAGCGGCCACACCTTCCTGGGATGGTACACGTCGGCTTCGGGCGGGAGCAGGGTCGCCGCGACGACGGTCATCACGGCGAGCACGACCCTCTACGCGCACTGGGACGACCCCTACAACATGGGCGACGAGTCCTACTCCTTCAGGAACTTCGGCGACTCCGACTCGCCGTTTGGGCACTGCTTCGGCATGTCCATGACAAGCGCCGGGTACCACAACGGGCTATTGAGCATATCGAGAATCGGGGGGAACGCGAACACGCCGCTCTACAGCTTCGGCAACACCCAGATCGTGCGGGACCCCATCTGCTACGTCCAGGACGCGCAGCAGTACTCGGCCAAGGCGACTGTCGCGGGCGGGTCGTACTACCTGAGGGGCGTCTCCAACATCGCCTCCGACTGGCAGGCGGTCGTGAACTACGTAAAGAGCCACAGCTACGACGACACCGGCCTGCTCCAGATCGGCTTCAGGAAGAGCGGAGAGGGCGGCCACGCGATCAACTTCCTGCGCTACGAGAAGGTGAACGGGCAGGACAGGATCTACGCCTACGACAACAACTTCCCGGACCGCGAGACCTATTTCTACCGGGATTCCTACGGCAGGGTCCTCCAGGCCCCCGTCCAGACCTTCTCGGGCGCCATAGACTGCATAGCGCTGCGCGACGTTCGGACGTTCTTCAGGAGCCTCGGCGACTTCGACGCGACGCGAATCATATACGTTCTTAAGGGCGAGGCCGTCGTGCAGGGCTACACCTACGTGGAGATCGACGCCGACGCGGAGTACGTGATGTACGAGATACCCAAAGGCAAGAACAAGGTGACCATAGTCCCCGCGAAGGACAACGCGGATATCATCTACAGGGGTACGGAGTATAGCTTCGGCAAGATAACGGATGCGACGCGCGGCGAGCTGAGGCTCGTCTCCGAGAGCGAGGAGAACGCCGGCGTCCCGCGCGCCTCCATCACCCGCCTGGCGGGCGCCCACCAGTGGGCCACCAGCCGCGTGATCGCCGAGTGGGCCATGGGCAGGCTGGCAAACGGCACCGGCGGATCCGCAGGCCTCTACCAGTACGCTTCGATCAGGTTCCAGCCCGAGGCCAGGCTAAGCGCCAACAACGCAGGCGTCTCGCGCGGCGACCTGTAGTACGACGCGCTGGCGGGTTCGGCCCTGTGCGGGCAGAAGCGCTCGGTCCTGCTGCTGGCCGACGGCACCAACAGCTCCAACGCCACCGCGGTGGTCTCGGCCAACAAATCCGCGCTGAAGCACGGCTACGTCTTCGGCGGTCCCGTGGCCGTGCCCCAGGCCACCTACGACGCGCTCGACGCCGCGTCACGGTAGGGGAGTCGTAGACGAATGGGCGGGGGGTGCTACACCTGCGGCACCGCCCCGCCATCTTGTGCGTCGTTTAAAGCAGCTCCGATTCCTGCTTTGCGAAGTACTCCTTGAAGCCCGGCAGGCAAAACTTCAGCACGCCCCTCGGGCGCTCTTCGATGACTCCCTGCTGAACAAGGCGCTTCTTGTATTTCGAGACGTGGCCGCTTTGCTTGCCAAGCCGTTCGCCTAGCTCCGCCTGCCTGGAAGCCGTATTGTCGTCAAGCATCGCGCGAAGGAAGGCGCGATCGGCCTCGGTAAGGTCGTAATAGGTTGCCTCGTAGACCCCTGTTTCCAGTTCGTGCTGCGCCTGCGAGACGGCGTTGCGCACGTCTGCGCTTGAGGCCTCTTTCTTGTCGGCAGCCAGGTTCCAGAGGCGATAACCGACAAGTTGCAGCATGTAAGGGAAGCCGCCTATCGACCTTACAGCATACGGAAGGCCGCTTTCGTCTAGATGTATTCCGCCGCTGGCAAGCGTTTCGCGGAGTGCCGTTTCAACGTCGTTGTCTTCGATCGGTCCTAGTTCGTAGCGCGCCGCACGCCGTGCGAACGAAGTTGTCCTTCCCGAAAGTAGCGCGCTTAGCTCCGAAGGGAGGCCCGCCATAAGCAGCGCCACTTTCCTGTTCTCGTCGAGAAAGTGCTGGACTGCCGTCATCAGGGTAGTCATCTCGTCTAGGTCGGACACGACTTCGTCCACCGTTATAAGCACGCCCGTTTCGGAAGGGTCCAATGCGTCGAAGATGTCTTCCATCTTAATTCGCCAGTTTGCATGGCTTGTCTCGACGTTTTTCCATTCCAGGGAGACTATCGACGCGATGCCCATGCCGGTGATTTTCCGCTTGGCCGGCTGCTTTGCAAGATGCGAGGCGGCGCGGTCGACGCGGAGCAGGATCTCTTCGAGCATTCCTGGCGCTGCTGTCACGCGAGCCGTGATCCAGCCCTGCTCCTCTGCGTAGTTGGCCAGTGCCGACAATAGCGCGGTTTTGCCCATGCCACGCGCCCCGGTAAAGAGCGAAACAAGCGATGGGTCGTTGCCGTGGCTTTCCAGGGCGTGAGTGACATCTTCTATGACCTGGGACCGCCCAACAAGGTGCAGCGGCACTTTACCGAAAACGGGAGTAAACGGATTGGTTTGCATGCACTTCCTTTTCTTCGTAGATTGCATTAGGCAGGTCCCTTTATGTTAGCAAAGTTAGTGTATGTTA
>JAFUCW010000281.1 GCA_017459485.1 Eggerthellaceae bacterium
CGATGCTTCCCACGGCGTGGCCCACTTCCCTCAAGACGACCGCGTAGGTCTCCGGCGCCGAAAGGACCTCCCTGATGATCTCGCGGCTGTTCTCCACGCTCGTATGGATTGGCCAGCCGGCGATGGGCCCGACCTCGGGATCGCTCGCATACCGATACAGGTCTTCGGCGTCGCTCTCTTCCCACGGGCGAAGTATCAGGCGCTCGGTCTCCAGCATCATGTTGGCCTTTCGTGTTGGCAATGCTTGTCTCGGCATTATAAGGAACAGGGCTTGTTGTGACATGCACGGACACTGCACCTTGCCTATTCGCACGGTTGAAGGAGGTTTCCGCATGAGCACGAATGGCTTGGACGAGTACTGGGTGCCGGAGCACGTGAAGGACTGCCTGCGGAAGATTGGGTTCGCGCTTCCCCTGGACGACATGTAGCCGTTGATCCGCAGCTGGGACAACTGGATGTCGGTATGTGCCCGCGCGGGCCGGAATCCCTGCCATAGCTTGTCATCCACACCCTCGCACTGGTTGCTGCGGGGCCCGGCGCCTTGGTTCGCATGAGGAAAGCCTGCACTTGATTGGCGGCATGGATGGTATTGGAAAAGCTTCCGTCCTGATTGCCTGTACTGGTTGACCATCCAGCGAATTCAGCTCACAGCTAAGGAACCTAATATGGGCCGCTGGTAACTTCTGCGTTGTCGGACGGGCGACGAGAAGGAGGGCGCGGCATGGGGCTCATCTACCGGACCAACTCGTGGAAGGGCGGCGGAAAGCAGAGCTCTTATCACAACGAGTACTTTGACGACGGCGACGTGGTCAGGAGGGTGAAGGTGCACCTGTTCAAGTTCTTTGACGGGCACGAGAGCTCGTGGGAGCGCGACGAGCGCGAGGTGGAGCGCTGGAAGCGCGACGACCCCGGGATGCCGGACTGGCTGCGCAAGCTGCTGGGGTAGGGGGTCGGGGATCGGCTTGTAGACGCGGCAAGCGAGTTGCGCCGACGTTGGCGGAGCGTGTGGATGCCAGCCGACGGCCATCAGAACTACCGACGGTAGAGATGAGCGCCGCGTTTCCGCAGGATTCGCAGGCGAGAAACCCGAGCTATTCCCAGCGGACGGTAATTCTGCCGTGCTGGAATGCGCGCGCAAACAGGAGCCTAGTCCCAATTTGCACTTTGCAGCAACGAAAGACGAGCTCTCTATGGCGCAAGCTCCCATGTGGAACGTCTACGTATCAAATGGGCTCCTGGTATCGCTGTGGTTGACGGTTTTGACGTTTACAACCAAAAACTAAAAGCCATGCTCATGCATACATATTGCAATTAATGTCCGGTGTCGTTGATACGCTCACCATGCCTGCATTCTCATTTGGCAATGCAGGCTTTGGAGGCGCTCAGATTGCGGTAGAGCAGCTGCGCAGACACCGTGCCCGCAGCTAGAAGGTGGTGAGCAATGCAATAGGTGAATACGTGCAGGTAAAGCAGGAGCCCGCAGCCAAGCACCCATGCTTGCTGTCGCCCATATGTGCTGTGGGGGTGATGCCTGGGGAGCATATGGGAAGCGGGGAACCAGACACGTCACGTGACTGTAGGAGAGAAACATGACAACTGATGACTATAAGAACGACCTGGACGAGGTGTCGGCTCATCAAGAGGAG
>JAFUCW010000282.1 GCA_017459485.1 Eggerthellaceae bacterium
ACTGGGAGAAGGCTCATCACTCCTCGACTTCTTCGACTTCATCAGCAATTCGGTGCTTATGCCCATCGTGGCGCTTCTGACCGTGACATTTGTGGGATGGGTCGTGAAGCCCCAAACCCTCATCGACGAGATCAAAGTATCTTCGCCTTTCAAGGCGGAGAAGGCGTGGGTTGTTATGGTCAAATATGTTGCTCCCGTGCTTCTCGTGGTCATACTGGTGGCATACGTGGGTGCACAGTTCGGGCTGTTCAGTTTCTAAGAGCCCAAACGCAAGCCCCTGCAAAATGTGTACATTTTTTCAGATGATTATGCTTATAAGTAACAATTTGGATTAATTAGCGAAAAAATGTACACATTAGTTCATCGATTTGCCTGAAGCGCGCTCAGATGGCTTAGCTCTGTTCCTGCCAGTATCCCCTTGGCGGTCCTTCCTCTTGCCCTCTGGTCTCAGAAGCCTGGTCTATAATCGTATTGTTCTAAGGAGTTGCCATGTCTTTGTCCATCGGTATCGTAGGGCTGCCCAACGTGGGCAAGTCCACCCTGTTCACGGCGCTAACCAAGAAAGGCGGCTTGGCTGCAAACTACCCGTTTGCCACTATCGAGCCGAATGTGGGCGTGGTGCCCGTTCCCGATGCGCGCCTTGACCGTCTGGCGGAGATGGACCATCCTGCACGCGTAATTCCTGCCACCGTCGAATTCGTGGACATCGCTGGCTTGGTGGCAGGTGCCAGCCAGGGCGAAGGACTTGGCAACCAATTTCTGGCCAATATTCGCGAAACCGATGCCATTGCCGAAGTGGTGCGCTACTTCGGGGACCCGGACGTGGTGCATGTGGCAGGGCGTGTGGATCCGTCAAGCGACGTGGATACCATCCAGACCGAGCTGATTCTGGCTGATATTGCCACCATCGAAAAGGCGTTGCCGCGCTTGGAAAAGGACTCGAAGCGCGACAAATCACTCGCGCTCAAGTTCGAAACAGCGAAAAAGGTGCTCGATGGCTTGAACCAGGGCCACCGTGCCCGCACGCTGGACCTGTCCGAAGACGAGGTGGCTGCTCTCTACGACTTGCATTTGCTTACGATGAAGCCCATGCTCTACATAGCCAATGTGGACGAGGACGCCGTGGCGGGCGAACTTGCCCAGATCGACGGCTGCATTCCTGTACCCATCTGCGCGAAGGGTGCAGCAGACCTGGCGGACTTGGACGCAGAAGAGGCACGCGAGTACCTGGAAGCCATGGGCCTTGAAGAAAGTGGTCTTGTGCGCTTGATCAACGAGGCGTACCGCCTGCTAGGCCTGCAGAGTTTCTTTACCACCGGCCCAGACGACACCCGCGCCTGGACCATCCCCATCGGCGCGACGGCGCCACAAGCAGCAGGCACCATCCACACCGATTTCGAGCGCGGCTTCATCAAGGCCGAAACTGCCAGCTTTTCCGACTACGACGAGCTTGGCGGGGAAGCAGGCTGTCGCGCCGCTGGCAAGCTGCGCCAAGAAGGCAAGGACTACGTCGTGCAGGATGGGGACATCATGCACTTCAAGTTTTCGGTATAGCTGTTCTAACGAACAGCTATCCAGTCGACGCTGCGGGCGCATGACGCACCCCGCCTCCGCCCTTGTTCCCCGCGCTTGCGCGTACCGAAGTACGCGTGGCGGCGAGGCGGGCGGATGCGGGGCGCGGCATGCGCCCTCTCTGACTTTGCCAGACCTGCGGGTCCCCCCGCGCTGCAGCTCTGGGCAAGGGCATCTTGCCCCTTGTTTCGTCACTTGCGTACCGAAGTACGCTGCGTGCCGAAGGCGGGGCAATCTGCGGCACCGCGCAAAGCCTCGCTGGCTTTGCTGGACCTGCGGGTCCCTCCGCGCTGCAGCTGTGGGCAATCTGCTCCGCCCGAATCGCCAGATCGGCTTCACCTGAGTGCAGTGCGCGCCACGACGCGACCTTCGGCATCGTGTTGGCGCAGGAATCGAATGGTGGGTCGTGAAAAAAGCTTGCGTTAGCGGTATTATTGCCTCTAACGTAACAGCGAACAAGGAGGGCATTATGCCAAGCGATGCGAGTGCTAGGAAAATCAATTGGATGGTCGTGATCATGGGCGTTTTGCTCGTGGTGTTCGGAGCGGCTGCCATTGCAGCTCCGTGGGTATTTTTGGAGTTTCTGACTATTTGGGCAGGTGCAGGCTTTGTTGTTTCCGGCATCGTAGGCCTCGCTTCCTACGTGTCCGCGAACAAGGCCTTGCCGGGATCGGGATGGAACCTGGTCATGGGTATCCTCGATGTGGTGCTCGGTGTGTTGTTCATTGCGCATCCATTTTGGTTTGCAGACGTTATCCCCTGGATGCTGGGCGTGTCGTTTATTGTGTTCGGCATCTTGGAAGTTGTCGGCATGGTGCCCCTTGGAAAGTCTGCTCCGGCGTTGCGCGCCATTGTGGTCATATCGGGCATTCTTTCCATCGTGACGGGCGTGCTGTTCATCATGAATCCGGCATCCCTGTCGATTTGGGTGGCCATGTTCGCTATCATTCAGGGCGTTTCGATGATCGTCATGGGCTTTTCTGCTCGTATTTCATAGCTGCAGCGTTTCGCCTTGCTGCATGCTTTAGGAAGGGAATGTCATGAACTACTCGGTGCTTGACCTGGTGAGCCTACGTGAAGGACAGACCTACAAAGAAGCCTACGACGACCAGCTTGCGTTGGCGCGTGCGGTTGAAGGCTTCGGATACAAGCGCTACTGGATTGCCGAGCATCACAATAGCAAGCGCATCGGAAGCATTGCGACTCAGCTGCTCATACAGCGCGTGCTCGCGGCGACCGACCACATGCGCGTGGGATCGGGCGGCGTCATGCTGCCAAACCATAGTCCCTACATTGTGGCAGAGCAGTACGGCACGCTGGAGACGCTTTATCCGGGCCGCGTGGACCTGGGTCTTGGCCGTGCACCGGGCACCGACATGAAAACGGCGATGGCTATCCGCAGGACCAACCAGCTCTATCCGGATTTCGAGCGCGATGTGACAGAGCTTGTCAGCTACTTCGAAGATACCGCTGCGGTCCACGCCTATCCTGCCGCTGGCATGGACATTCCGCTCTACATACTGGGGTCGAGCACCGAAAGCGCCTACTTCGCCGCAAAGATGGGGCTGCCGTATTCCTTCGCGGCGCATTTCGCGCCTGCCGACATGGAAGCAGCCATACAGATCTACCGCTCCCTGTTCAATCCCTCCAAGCACCTGGATGCCCCGTACGTGATCTTGGGCATCAACGCGACGCTTGCCGAAACCGACGCCGCGGCCGAACGGCTGGCAACGACTCAGCTGCAATCTGTGTTGGGCATCCTCAACGAAACGCAGCAGGGC
>JAFUCW010000283.1 GCA_017459485.1 Eggerthellaceae bacterium
CATAGTGGTTGACCGCCCATCCACCCACGAACAGGGCGGCAGTTGCGGCGAGGACGCAGGCGGCGGTGGAGAACAGCGGCGCAAGCGGCCGTTTGGCAACGATGCGCCTCGTAAGCGAGACAAGAAGCGCGACTGCAAGTATCACGGCAAGGAAATCCCACAATGCGAAGGGCGCGATGCTTGCAACAAGCGCCAGCGTTCCCAGGAGCGCCTTGGTGAAGTTGCGGTACGCGGGAAAAAACGCTTCCCCGAAGTTCGAGAACAGCACAAGCAACACAGGACAAAGCAGCGCGAGCGCGGCTGCAACGGCAAAGCGAACCTTCACCGAGGTGCGTAAGGGGGGTTTGGATTGTTTTAGCTCGGCTTCTGTCATGACGATAAAACGTTATACCTGGAATCGTTTTGGCGTGGCATGCAAAATGCGCTCCCAAGTATAACAACTTAGCTTTGGGACAAGGTAGCGACGCGTCGGGCCTCGGCCGTACGTGTTGACGGTTCGTTTTCGGGCAATTACCCTTGCTTGGGAAGAGATGGCTGCGAGTGCGGCTCCATTTGCCGACGCGAAAGGCGGAAAGATGGACGTTAACAGGTTGCAGGATACGTCCGAATTGGACGAAGCGCGCGAGGAGATTCGCATTGTCGACGAGCAGATGGCGGCGCTTTTCGTTCAGCGAATGGAAGCCGTGCGAAAAGTGGCCGACTTCAAGCGGCAACGGGGTCTGCCCATAGAAGGCAAGGACCAGGAAGCTCTTGTCATCGAGAAGAACAGCGCGCTTATCGAAGATGACGAACTGCGTTCCTACTACCTTCAGTTCCAGCAGGCGACGATGGAGGTGAGCAAGCGCTGGCAGCATCGGTTGATGGATGGCCAGCGCGTTGCGTACAGTGGAGTCGAGGGCGCGTTCGCCCACATTGCCGCAAAGCGGATTTTCCCCGATGGGGCGACGCTTGCCTACCCCACGTTCGAAGATGCCTACGAATCGGTGGTGGCAGGCGAGTGCGACCTGGCTGTCCTCCCCGTCGAAAACAGCCGCGCCGGCGAAGTGGCGCAGGTGCTCGACTTGCTGCTCGCCGGCCCGTTGTTCGTCAACGGCATGTACAGTCTTGCGGTTGTGCAGAACCTGCTCGGCGTTCCCGGCTCCACCCTAGAAGGCGTGCGCACGGTTGTAAGCCATCAGCAGGCGCTTTCCCAGTGCCGCGCTTATATTCGCGCTCACGGGTTCGACACGATTACGGCGGCTAACACCGCTGTTGCGGCGCGGCAGATTGCCCAGGCGGGTGACGCGTCTGTTGCGGCAATCGCAAGCGAACAGACTGCGGTGCTCTACGGGCTCGATGTGCTCGACCACGACATCAACGAAGACAAGTCAAACATCACCCGGTTCGCGGTGCTCTCTCGTGTCGAAAGCACGGTTGCGCAGAAAAACGATGCGGGCGCGTTCATCCTCATGTTCACGGTGCGCGACGAAGCGGGCGGCTTGGCAAAGGCGGGCAACGTCGTAAGCGCATACGGTTTCAACATGAAAGTGCTGCGATCACGTCCTGTCCCCGACCTTCCGTGGCACTATTATTTCTACGTTGAAGCGCAGGGAAGCGACCTTTCGGAGGACGGCCAAAAAATGATCGCCGCCCTGAAGGGCGCTTGCCCGATGGTCAAGGTTGTTGGCCGCTATCGCACTTTCGATGACGTGCTCGAACCGGGCGATGCGCTATGATGAAGTGGGGTTAGAAACGTCTGGGATGCCGAAGCTGCGCGCCGGTTCTCTGCGGGTGTTTCCAAGCTGCGCTTTTGCCAGGCGGGTCGCGCACGACTGCGTTTTGTGGATGCAGTGCTTGGCAAACGGCGGGTTGATGCCAGATGCGTCGGGTGAGGCGGGCAAGGGGGCCCGAGACATGAACGTAATGAATATGGACTTC
>JAFUCW010000284.1 GCA_017459485.1 Eggerthellaceae bacterium
CCAGGTGAAGATATTGTTAGTATATCCTCACTCAAATGTTCTCAATAACTAACTTTAAGGTAGAATACACACGAGTGCTACAAAGGATCCTTTTATGATCTTGCACGAGTCTGCGGAAATGTATCTCGAAACGATACATGTGCTCTCCCAGGAGCAGGAGATGGTGCGTGCGGTTGACATTGCTTCGCGCATGGGGTTTTCCAAGCCCACCATCAGCGAATGGATGCACAAGCTCGTTGACGGCGGTTACGTGCAGATCGACGGGAGCAGCATCACGCTTACCGAATCGGGCCTTGAGGTTGCGACGAAGATCTACGAACGGCACACGGTCCTCGAAGACTTCCTGAAAAAGCTGGGCGTCCAGGCAGAGGTGGCGGAGGAGGACGCGTGCCGTATCGAGCACTACATCTCCGACGAGACGTTCGAAGCCATCAAGAGGCATTCCGAGACTCTGTAACACTTCCGGCTCCACCTGCTCCTTAAAACAACACCAGGTTAACTAGGGTTTTTCCTTACTCTTAATAGAGTACGCGCTAGCCAGCGAATTAACGCCCAGGGTGTAAGGGGCTCCGTTGTCCTGTTCGAAAAGCATGAAGCGCTTCGCGGAAGCGCTTCTGCATGTTCCTTTCTGGGTATCGTGTGAAATGCAGAAGAAGGACAATCCGCCCACCGCTGCCTTGCGCGTGGGCGCGCTTGCATAGAGAGAAGCAACCCATGATTGGTATTTCCAAACTGTACTGCGGTGCCGTGGAGGCTGCAGACGTGCTTCGCTACAACCGCGATTCGGGTAAGCTGCCAAGCCATATGCTGCAGTTCTCTGCCGACAAGAAGCCTGTGGTGGTGTGGAATTGCACGCGCACGTGCAACCTGAAATGCGTCCACTGCTACGCAGGGAGCGAAGGGAAGCGCTACGAGGGCGAAATGACCACCGAACAGGGCAAGGCGATGATAGACGACCTTTCCTCCTTTGGCGCACCTGTGCTGCTGTTCTCCGGCGGCGAGCCCACCATCCGCCCCGACATGCCCGAGCTGGCCCAATACGCCAAGGACCACGGCATGCGTGTGGTCATCTCCACGAACGGCACGCTCATCACGCCCGACCTTGCCCGCCAGATGGCGGATGTCGGCCTTTCCTACGTGGGGGTGTCGCTCGATGGCGGTCGGCAGACGCACGATAGGTTCCGCGGCGTGCCCGGCAGCTTCGACAAAGCGCTGGAAGGTATTCGCAACTCACGCGAGGCGGGCATTAAAGTGGGTCTGCGCATGACCATCAACAAGCTGAACTGGCGCGACATCAACGAGATTTTCGACCTGATGGAACGAGAGCAAATCAACCGCGCCTGTTTCTACCATCTGGTCTATACCGGACGCGGCACCGATTTGATGGATGAGGACCTCGACCACGCCGAAACGCGTCGTGCGCTGCGACTAATCATGGACCGCACGTGCGACTGGTTTGATCGAGGGGGTAAGCCCGAAATCCTTACCGTGGACAACCATGCGGACGGGCCATTCGTCTACATGGAGCTGCTGCGCGAAGACCCCGAACGCGCTGCCGAAGTGCTGCAGTTGCTCCAATGGAACCAGGGCAACTCCACCGGCAACGGCATTTCCTGCGTCAGCTGGGACGGCGAAGTCTACGCCGACCAGTTCTGGCGCCACTTCAGCTTCGGCAACGTGACCGAGCGCCCGTTCAGCGAAATCTGGACCGACACGAGCAGGCAGACCCAGGCATCCGACCTCATGTTCAAACTGAAGGACAAACGCCCGCACGTCAAGGGCCGTTGCGCTTCGTGTCAGTGGCTCGACCTCTGCGGCGGCAACTTCCGCGTAAGGGCGGAGGCGGCTACGGGGGATCTCTGGTCGCCCGATCCTGCGTGCTACCTGACTGACGAGGAAATATCCATCTCCGACCCCGAAGCCTTGGCACAGGCGCACGCGCGCGCCAACGCGGCTGCGGGTATCGAGTAGGAGGCGCCATGTCGGACGTGCTTCGCACCATGATGGAAGCCGCGCGCGACGAGGCGCGGGAGGCGGGAAAGCTTGATGGCGGCGACGCTGTGCCTGGTCATCCCGGCGGTCATCCCGGTGGACACCCGGGTGGTCATCCTGCAGGCATCCCCAAAGTGGGCAAGATGCCCGACTTCGTGAAGAAGATGCTTGCGAAGGGCGGTGCGCATCCAGGAAGCGCTGCAGGCAGGGGCATGCGTCCCGGCGGCGGACAGGCGGCGGCTGCCTATCGGGAGCGCACAGGCATCCAGGCACCGCGCATCATCGCGTGGGAGATAACCCGCAGCTGTAACTTGAGCTGCGCTCATTGTCGTGCCGCCGCTGAATTCGGCCATTATCCAGGGGAGTTGTCCCTCGACGAGATTAAGGCAGTGATCGACGACATTGCCTCGATCACCAATCCTATCCTGATCCTGACCGGCGGCGAGCCGTTCATGCGCCCCGACATCTGGGAGATCATCGACTACGCGCATGAACGCGGTTGCATGCCCGTGGTCGGCACGAACGGCACAGTCATCGACGAGCAGATTGCTCGTAAGATGGGCGAACACGGAATTTCGCGCATGTCAGTGTCGCTCGACTTTCCCGACGCGAAGCGCCACGACGAGTTCCGCGGCCAGGCGGGAAGCTTCGACGACGCCATCCGCGGCGTCAAGCTTGCACAGGAGGCAGGCGTAGGCGTGCAGATCAACACGACGGTCACGAAGAAGAACGCAGAGGCCTTGGAAGAGATGCACAACCTTGCAAAAGGGCTTGGCGCGGTCGCCTTCCATCCGTTTTTGTTGGTCCCAACGGGGCGTGGAGAAAGCTTGCGCGACATCGAGCTGACGCCGGAAGAGTACGAAGAAGTGCTCACGTGGGCCTACTACAAGCAGAAGGTGAGCCCTCTTCACTTCAAACCGACCGACAGCCCCCACTATTACCGCATCGCCCATCAGAAGGCGCGCGAAGAAGGCAGCAAGGTCACTGCGGAGCAGTATGGGCTGGAGGCCATGACGCGCGGGTGCCTGGGCGGCATCACGTTTTGCTTCATCTCCCATGTGGGCGACGTGCAGCCCTGCGGGTACTTCGACATGCAGCTGGGCAACGTGAAGGAAAAGCCCTTCAGCGAGATCTGGACCACCTCTCCCGTCTTCGAGGACCTGCGCGATTATTCCCGCCTGAAGGGCAAGTGCGGTGCCTGCGAGTACAAGGGGGTGTGCGGCGGCTGCCGTGCGCGTGCACTCGCGGCGACGGGCGACTATCTCGCCGAGGAACCCTACTGCGCCTATGTGCCGCGG
>JAFUCW010000285.1 GCA_017459485.1 Eggerthellaceae bacterium
GGGGAAGGGGAGTTCTTCGTATCCGTCTTTCATGGTCATCCAGATTCCCAGCATGTGGAAGTAGCCTGAGACTAGGTTAGCGAAGTCGATGAGTGCGTCGGGAAATGCGATGCCTCGTTCGCGTGCGCGGTAGAGCACCCGCACCATTTGCTTGCCTTCTACACGTACGATGTGGGCGAACGCACCTCGTGTTGTGCCTCCTGGGAGAACCGTCCTGCATCCTTCGCAGCATTCCTTAAGCGCCTCTCCTGCGTCAACTTCCTCCTTGATGTCGCATATGCGTTGGTTAAGCCACTCGATTTCGTCTTCTGTCACGCTCAGAAACGTTCTCAGCGATGGATTGGCGTGATACACAAGCTCGTCTACCTTGAGAATTTCGTCACGGCGCTCGGGGCACAGAGATGCGAGCACGCCTGCCATCGAAGATATCTTGTCAGTGAGTATTTCGAAATCGCATCTGATGTCCGAATCTTCTTCGGCAAGGAATGGATATGCTTCGTAGGGACTGCGATACAGCTCCTCTTTGCTGCCCTGTGCGGCGTTTTGCATGTTGTTCTCTCCCGATTCCATTGCGGGCGCCCCTTTTCTGCGTTGTCGCGTTTTCTGTCAAGACTATTTATTCTACAAGCTTCGTTGGTGGATTTCTTCGTACTCTAAGATTTTACTTTGCGCAGTGTGCTGGCGGAGGTTAATCCCGGGCGTAGTGTCAAGGCGCCATGGTCCTATGTATCGTAAAGTCCCAAATGATCAAGAACTGGGATCAAGAACTGGTAAAGTACATTCGGGATAGGCATATGGCTAGCGTGAGTACGGCTTGTGGGCGTTTCGACCGGATACCCGACGCGCGAGGATGTTCAAAGCGGAGCTGCATGGTGCAATCGACAAACAAGATAGATTGGCAGGATCAGGGCTTGACGTCTCCCGTGCTGTATTTCGTGGTGCCGTGCTATAACGAAGAGGACGCGATAGCGGAAACCGCTGCACAGCTTATTAGCAAGACTAGCGAGCTTGTCACAAACGGCAAGATATCTGCACAGAGCAAGGTGCTTCTGGTGGATGACGGCAGTGCGGATGCCACCTGGCCTATCATCTGCGTGCTTGCTCAAGAGAGTGGGGCCATCGAAGGGCTGCGACTGGCAAAAAACTATGGTCAGCAGGTGGCGCTCTACGCGGGCATGCTCGAGGCCGCTGCATCCTGTGACATGTGCATCACACTCGATGCGGACGGGCAGCACAGCCTTAATGCAGTGGATGCCATGCTTGAAGCCTTTGCGGATGGCTGCGAAGTGGTCTATGCCGCCAAGGCAAACCCGAGGCAGGACCCGCTTTGGAAGCGCCTTACCAGCAGTGCCTACCACAGCGTGCTGGCGCTGCAGGGCGCCCGCACCGTGAAGAACCACGCGGACTATCGGCTGGTGTCTGCGCATGCCATCCATCTGATTGCGGATATGCCGAAAACCGTCGTCTTCTTGCGCAACGATTTCTCCAAGCTTGGGCTGCCCAGTGCGGTGGTGCCCTACGAATGCAGGCCCAGGATGGCAGGAAAGTCGAAGTATTCGCTAGGCAAGATGATCTCCCTTGCGTGCGATGGCTTTGCCAGCGTTTCATCCAAACCCGGCACCAACACTGTCGATTTCGCAATTGCAGACCGCGTATAGGTGCACTTTTGCGTCTACAATGCCAAAACGTTTGCACTTTTGAGGTTGGAAAGTCTTAAACGGTACGAACCTATGCGGCCAAAATGCCAAAAAGAGCTTGTACTGATTACATCCATTTGTGAAAGGCCAGTTCAGTCCTTGATAAGGAAAACGTGAGGGACGTGCATAAAGATAAGGCAGCAGGCACTATCAAAACCTACACCGTATAACTCTGAAGCGCTTTATGCGCACGACTGCCTTTAAAGAAACAGAAGCAGCGCAGAAACAAGTAGGGAAAGACTATGCCACCGAGTAATATGTTTGAAATTGGGCGATCGGGAATCCGAACTAACGAGGTTCACCTTATATATGAGCAGGTTTTCGGGGACAAAATGAAGCGACAATTTGGCGAGGGCGAGGTTTGTGGTCCGTAAAGTAGCCTTCGCGGATAGGCGTAACGCTATACTTTTGCGGGCGGAATGTTCTGATTGGCGGATATGGCTTTAGTGGGCAAACGGTTGACATCGATGGTAGGGCGAAACGCCGATGTGGCGCTTGCGTTTGTGCTGCCGATTGCGCTGCTTCTGGCAATCTTCGCCCTGCTTGGCGTATACCCCTTCGGTGAACGCTCGGTGAACAACCTGGACCTCTATCACCAGTACCTGCCCATCA
>JAFUCW010000286.1 GCA_017459485.1 Eggerthellaceae bacterium
AAATGACAGAACGTGTCTGACGAAAAGTGTCACACCGCGTTTATCCAGCCGTTCCGCCTTGGGTAGATGGCAAAAAATATGAACGGGGCAAAAAATTCAGGATGATTTAAGGTTTCGAGCGTATAACTACATGTAAGACGGAGGCGGCATTAATGAACTTCCAACCCGTTCCCTTCCGCACGCCGCCTCCGTCCTATGAAAATCTTACAGTTCCGCTTTCCAAAGTCCGTGCAAATTGCAGTATTCGTACACGGCAATCGGTGTTTGGCCGCCGAGCACGATTTCCGCATGGGGCGCTTCGCCGGGCTTCAAACAACGTGCGATGACGCCTTCTTCGGTTACGACGTAAATCCACTGAATCGAATGCGCGTCTTCCATCGGATGGTCGACGCTGCCAACGTTTACGACGAGCTTGTCGCCGTTGCGCTCCACGACAGGCACGTGCTTCTCGCCTGCGGCATCGGTCGAATTAGGCTCGACCACGCGCATTGGCTGCTTGCAGCAACACAGCTCGCCACCGCCATCAGCTACCTTCACCACGATGTTGCCGCAAACGTCACACTTGTAGAACGTCGATCTTTTCATGGGGATGCTCCTCTCTCTGGTTTGCTCTCCTGCGGAAATCATACCAGCAAAAATACGCCACAAGACGTGGGCGCTACGATGCACTGTATAAAAGAATGCCGTGATGCCAAATCAGCCTTTCGCGTTTATAGGGGCGTGCTGCACGAAGCACCGTGCTCGGACAATAGATTCGTGGCTATTTGAAGTTCCTCCTTGCAAAGTTGGTCAGTTACGACTAATATTTCATCTGCTGATTTCGGGTGGTGGCGCAGTTTGGTAGCGCACTTGACTGGGGGTCAAGGGGTCGCAGGTTCAAATCCTGTCCACCCGACCAGAGTTTTCGCAGGTCAGAGGCTTATGCTTCTGGCCTGTTTTGCTTTTGGTGCGTATTCACCAACACGTCCTTTAACTCTGAACTGCTTTTGCTACAACCACCGTTTGCGTGTGCGTGCTAGAGGGCTTATCCTTGGTTCAGGGATTGGGACGCGGAGGTTTGTTCTTCGCGTTTCAGGTGTTGGGCAACTATGGCCGCCTTGTGTGGCGGCGGGATGGAGGTTTTCATGGAAAAGCAGCTGTACGATTACGTCGCGGAGCGCGTTGACATTCTGTCGAAGGCGGATTCCAGCAAGCAGGAAACCAAGGACAACGCTACTGCTTGGAAGGAAGCTGTGGCGGCCGATGAAGCTGCCGCCGATGCCGAAACCGAGAAGCTGCTCGATTTTCTCGAGGGCCGCATGCTTCCGATCGACGGTCTCATCGGGTTCCTCGAGGGGCCGGGGGCGGAGCTTTTCGGCGCCGACGCGGCATCTGCAATGCTTGCCGAGCAGAAGCAGCGCAAGGAGCGCGGCGAGAAATACTGCAACTGCGAAGCTCATACAGCCGCTGGAGAACTGTTGGCGAAGTTCGGCCGCATAGAGCTCTAACGCGGGTCAATAAAAAGGGGAGATTCCCCAATTTGTCAGGCGACAAAAAGGGGAGTCTCCCCAAATTTGCAGATGAGAGGTAGCTATGGCTTCGGACACTCATGACATCACGCGTGACCGGTTCATGCTCACGGGCAAGCTCGCTCGCAAGGGGTACGACTGGTGGTGGCATTCCTTCACAGGCCGCAATGCGAATACCGGCGAGGAACGCTCGTTCTTTGTGGAGTTCTTCGCGTGCAATCCGGCGCTTGGGGGTTCGAGGCCTGTCTTCGGCCAGCTAACACGCAACAAGGAGCAAGGCGTGCAGCCGTCGTATGTCATGGTGAAAGCCGGATGCTGGGGCGAGAACGCTTGCCAGCTTCACCGCTTTTTCGCATGGGACGACGTGGAAATAGCGAGCAGGGTGCCGTTCTACGTTGCGGCTGGCGACTGCCTATGCTGCGAGACCGACCTTATCGGACGCGTGGATGTGTTGCCGGAAGCGGCGCAGGCGCATCCCGAGTGGATGTGCGATTCGGGCAGCATCGCCTTCGACTTGCATGTAGACAAGCGCGTCGCCTTCAACGTGGGATATGGTGCGAGCGCTCCACTGCGCAAGCTCGGCGCATTCGAAATGGCTTGGCATGCCGAGGGCATCAAGACAGTCTATTCGGGGACCGTCGTAATGAACGGTGAAACGTATGTGGTCGATCCCGCCTCGTCGTGGGGATATGCCGACAAGAACTGGGGGAGCGACTTCACGAGTCCGTGGGTGTGGCTCTCGTCGTGCGATTTGGTGAGTACGAAAACCGGCAAACGCTTGGAAGGCAGCGTCTTCGATATCGGCGGCGGCCGTCCGGTTGTGGCGGGCGTGTCGCTTGGGCGCAAGCTTTTGGGGTGCATGGTGTACGAGGGCGTATCGCACGAATTCAATTTCGCGAAGCCTTGGACCGGCTCTTCAACAGTGTTCGATTGCTGGGAAACCGACGATGCCGTGTATTGGCACGTCGAGCAGCAGACGAAGAAAGCACGGCTCGTCACCGACGTCACGTGCCCGAAAAGCGAAATGCTGCTCATAAATTACGAATCACCCGACGGGGCCAAACGCCACAACCGCCTGTGGAACGGCGGCACCGGTTATGGTCGGCTTCAGTTCTTCGAGAAGCGAGGCGACGATTACGAGTTGGTCGACGACATCCGAGCCGGCCACGTGGGTTGCGAATACGGAGAGTATGACGACCTTTCCTGATCGGAAAGGCATACGGCCCCAGGTGCGCCGCTAGTGTTGCGTTCAGCTAATAACCGCCCGCCAGACGAATGATATTCGCTCCGTGGAGCGTTCAAGAAATCTTGAAGTAGCTACGGTTGCGCCTTC
>JAFUCW010000287.1 GCA_017459485.1 Eggerthellaceae bacterium
ACAAGGGCTACGGCTATGCTGCCGTTGTGGAAATACTTTCGGCCGCCCTTTCGGGGGGCGAGTTCATGAAGTCGCTCACAGGCGTTGCCGAAGACGGATCCCCGAAGATGTACCACTTGGGCCATTTCTTCTTCGTGATCGACCCCGATTCATTCATGGGTCAGGATACGTTCCGCAAGACGGCGGGAGACATCTGCCGTGCGTTGCGTGCCTCTGCGAAAGCTCCGGGATACGACCGCATATTCACAGCGGGCGAAAAAGAGCACGACGCCTGGCTCGAACGCAAGGAGAAGGGCGTGCCTGTCGGAGAAGCGGTGCAAAAAGAGATGGTCCAGGTACGCGACAATCTGGGGCTCGATTACCGCTTCCCCTTCGAAGGCTAGTCCAAGATACGCCCTGAACGTTGCCCGAGTGAAAAGGAGCACGGCCCGGTCAGACATCCGGACTATTGGGTCATGCACATTGCATCGGTCATACTCGACATCGACACCCAGGCGCTCGACAGCGCCTATTCCTACCTGGTCCCGGACCATATGGCGGAAGCGGAAGTGGGATGCGCCGTGCTCGTGCCCTTCGGAAGAAAGATGGACATCGGGTTTGTCATGTCGATCGACGAACACGAAAGCGCAGACGACATCGGCGTCGACCCGACCAAGCTCAAGCAGATCAAAGAGGTTTTGAGCAAGTCGTATTTCAATGAGCATGCGGCTCAGTGCGTGCACTATCTGAGCAAACGCTATCTCTCTCCCCTTTCGCGCTGCGTAAGGCTCTTCACACCACCTGGAGGCGTTCCTCGCATCAAGCGCAACGGACACGCATACCACATAGAGCAGCCTTCCGTGGGCGAAGTGGACGACCGATGGGTCACGCTCGTTGCCGATTCGGACTTCGTCCCCAAAAAAACCGCCGCAAAGCAGATCGCTATCCTCGATGCCCTCTCCAAAGGCGACCTACGCGTTGCAGAGCTTTCCGCTGAATACGGTTCGGTCTCTTCTTCGCTCAAGTCGCTCGAGGCGCATGGGGCGGTGCGCGTAGAGCGAAGGCGTCGCATGCGCGGTGTAGACCTATCTGCAAGCGGCGTTCCTTCCGAATATGCGCTGGTCGACTTCGGCGCGATCGAAAAACCCGCGCTGACGCATGGGCAGCAGGAAGCACTCGAAGAAATCAGGCGGGCAAGTGACGCGCGCAGCGGGCGCGTTGTGGTAGTCGACGGGGTAACCGGTTCGGGGAAAACGGAAGTCTACCTGCGCGCCATCGAGCACGAGGTGCGCCAAGGCAGAACCGCCATCGTCCTGGTTCCGGAAATATCGCTCACCCCGCAGACGGTGGCGCGGTTCCGCAGCCGCTTCGGAGACATGATCGCCGTTCTGCATTCCGCCATGAGCGACGGGGAGCGCTACGACCAATGGGACCTTATCAGAAGCGGTTCGGCCCGTGTGGTCATTGGCGCACGAAGCGCCCTGTTCTCCCCCGTCACTGACCTTGGCATCATCGTGATAGACGAAGAGCACGAAAGCAGCTACAAGCAAGACAGCGCGCCACGCTACGTTTCGCGCGACGTTGCCGAATGGATGGTACGGAACACAGGAGCAACACTGGTTCTGGGATCGGCCACGCCGTCGATCGAATCGCTCTACCGCGTAGCGAAATGCGACGAATGGACAAGCGTAGAGCTGCCCCAACGGGCCAACGGCAAGCCCCTGCCCACCATAGAAGTTGTCGACATGGCAGCGGAGTTCGGCGGCGGAAGCAGATCGATGTTCTCCCACAAGCTCGCCCAATCGCTGCACCAAACCCTCTCAGTTGGGCGCAAGGCCGTCCTGCTGCTCAATCAGCGGGGCTTTGCCTCCTTCCTGCTTTGCCGCGAATGCGGATTCGTGCCCGAGTGCCCCAATTGCTCCACGTCCATGACGTACCACGAACAAGGCAACATGCTGGTATGCCACCATTGCGCCCGGCACGAACACGCACCCGTCGCATGCCCCGAATGCTCAAGCCCCTACCTGAAGCGTTTTGGCGCGGGTACGCAGCGTGTCGAAGCCGAGCTCCTTTCGCTGCTTGACTCGTTTGCCGACATAGACGCATTGGTTGTGCGAATGGACGCAGACACCACCAGGACCAAAGGGGCGCACCAGGCCCTGCTCGAGAAGTTCGCGTCTGCCGACGCTGCCGTATTGCTGGGCACTCAGATGATCGCGAAGGGACTCGACTTCGACGACGTGACGCTGGTGGGGGTGATTAACGCGGACACCCAATTGCGCTTGCCCGACTTTCGCGCCGCAGAGCGCACGTTCGCCCTCATCGAGCAAGTTGCAGGACGTGCAGGACGCGCAGACCTCGAGGGCACGGTCATAGTCCAGACCTACCAGGCACGATCGGTTGCCATACAGGCTGCAGCGCACTACGATCGCGCCAGCTTCCTGAAAGACGAGCTTCCCAAGCGCAAGATACTGCACTACCCTCCCTATGTGAACCTTGCCGACGTGCGCATCTGGGGAAAAAACGAGGAGGCGGTCCGCGCGGAAGCCGAATCCATCTATCGGCAAATCGACCAATTGCGCACGCAGAAACTAGGGCACTCCTGGATCGTGCTGCCCCCCACTACCTGCGTTCTGTCCCGCCTGAAGGGGGCCTGGCGCTACCACATAACGGTCAAGGCGCCCCTGGACGCCGACGTGGGAACGTCGCTCGAACCCATCTTCAGGTCAAGGAAGGCGGTCGAGGGAATTAGCGTAGCGGTCGACATCGACCCCACTTCGCTTCTCTAGAGACGCGCCGTCGCGATTTCACCGGCACATGTTCATGCCGCTTTCAGCGTTTCTGGACGTTGGACTGGCGGCTAAGCTCCAACGGCTGTGCGCAACGCGTCCACTTTGTCCGTTCGCTCCCAAGTAAACTCGGGCAGCTCGCGACCGAAATGTCCATAAGCAGCCGTTTTTCGATAGATGGGACGGCGCAGATCGAGTGCGTCGATGATCGCGCCAGGTCGAAGGTCGAACACTTCGCGCACCGCTTCCTCGATACGGCGAACGGGAACCGTTTCGGTGCCGAATGTCTCGACAAGGAGCGAAAGGGGCCTTGCAACGCCAATGGCGTAGGCGAATTGGACTTCGGCGCGCTCGGCAAGCCCGGCCGCCACGATGTTTTTCGCGACCCATCGCGCCGCATACGCAGCTGAACGGTCCACCTTGGTGCAATCCTTGCCCGAAAAGGCACCACCGCCATGGCGTCCCATGCCACCATAGGTGTCCACGATGATCTTGCGGCCCGTCAGACCGGTGTCGCCCATGGGGCCGCCGACCACGAATCGCCCTGTAGGATTCACAAACACTTCGGCGCCTTCCCACTTCACTTGTTCGGCGTCGAACACGGGGGCGATAACATGCTCGATCAGGTCCCTTTTGATCTGGTCGACCTCGACTTCGGGGGCATGTTGGGTCGAAACAAGCACCTTTTCCACGCCGACCGGCCTGTCGTTTTCGTAGCGAACGCTCACCTGCGTTTTGCCGTCTGGCCTGAGATAGGAAAGCGTCCCGTCCTTTCGAACCGCAGTCAAGCGCTCTGCAAGCCTATGCGAAAGGAAGATGGGCATGGGCATAAGCGTCGAAGTCTCGTTGCAAGCGTAGCCGAACATGACGCCCTGGTCTCCGGCCCCGATGCGGTCGTAGGGGTCAGAGCCGTCCGCCTCGCCCTGCTGGATCTCGTAGCTTTCGTCGACACCAGCAGCAATGTCGAGCGACTGCGGATGCATGTAGTTCGCAACGGCGCACGTTTCGGCGTCGAACCCCATATCGGAGCCCGTATAGCCGATGTCGCGCACCACGTCGCGCACGATGTCGTCTACATCAACATATCCCTGAGTGCGTACCTCGCCCATGACAGTGATAATCCCCGTGGTGGTGAACGTCTCCACTGCGCAGCGCACATCTTCGACTCGGGCGGGCCTGCCGCTGCGGGGGGACACGTAGCCCTCCGCCTCGAGGAAGGCCTCGCGCGTAAGGATGGCGTCAAGAATGGCGTCGGAGACTTGGTCGCAGATCTTGTCAGGGTGGCCTTCTGTCACAGACTCGCTTGTGAACAGGTATGTTTTACCGTTGCCGGAATCCTCTTCAAACGTTTCGCCCATCTAGGTATCCTCCTTTAGGTTGCGCGTGAGGATGCAGTCATTGCGCTGCCGTTCTTTCAGAACAATGATACACTCAAACAAGGGGAAGTGCAGTGTTATGCACTCCGAAATATATGCAACCCTGTTCTCGCACAAGGAGTAAACATGGGAAACAACGCAGCGTACACCAAAGAGTTTATCGACATAGTAAGTTCGCTTAACGGCGACATTCCTGGCCGCAAGGCCGCTCAAAGCTACATGCAAAACTCCACCGCCATCGTTCATGACAAGCATGTGCCGTCGTCCTATCTTCCGCGTTTTTTCGACCAGCGCACCTATGACACGTTCAAGCGCGTTTCCGAAACCACGTATTCGATAGCGGCGAAAATAATGCAGCACTACCTTGACGACCCGTCCTACCGTTCGCTGTTCGACTTCGACGAGCGCATCGTCGAGCTGATACTGTTGCCGCGCGGATACCCCGACATCCTCCCCTTTGCACGCATAGACGTGTTTCTAGACGAAGAAACGTACCGATGCGGATTCTGCGAGCTGAACGCCGATGGGTCGAGCGGATTGAACGAGGACCGCGAGCAAAACGCCAGCTTCGAAGGAAGCCCCGCCCTGAAGCTGTTTGCCCAAAACCACACGCTTGCGACGAGCGAGTTATTCGATACGTGGGTCGACGAGTTCCTGGCGATCTATGGACGCTACGAACGCAAGGTCGACAATCCTCAAATCGCCATAGTTGATTTCCTGGGGCCGAGCGCCATTACGGCAGAATTCGAAGAGTTCTGCCGTAGATTCAGCAAGCGTGGCGTCGTGTGCTTTATATCTGACGTTCGTGACCTGCGCTACGAAGGACAATGGCTTCATACGGTTGATGGAAAACGCGTAGACGCGGTGTTCAGGCGCTGCGTGACAAGCGACATCCTTGACCATTGGGACGAATCTTTGCCTCTTATCAACGCAGTCAGGGACGAAAAAGTAGCCTTGATCGGCAGTTTCGCTGGCCACATACCGCATGACAAACAGATTTTCGACGCTATGCACCACCCATTGACTCAAGCTTTTCTGACAGACGAAG
>JAFUCW010000288.1 GCA_017459485.1 Eggerthellaceae bacterium
CGTGCTTCTAGCCGCCTTCTTGGTCCTGTTCAAGCGCGAGTTTCTGCGTGTTCGGCTGCGGGACCTGGGGATGTTCGCTGTCATGGGCGTTGTCGGCGTGACGGTGTGCAACTACATCTATACAGTGTGTCTGGCAGTATTCGGGGCGTCCGTCACGGTGGTGCTACTCAACACCACTCCTATCTTCGTTACGATACTTGGTGTGCTTTTCCTGCACGAGCAGCTTACGTTGCGCAAAGTGGCAGCACTCGTCTTGGCGGGTGGGGGCTGCACCCTTGGAGCGGGCATTCTGGGAGGGCACATCTCGTTTTCGCCCCGTGCACTTGCAATCGGGCTTTCAGGGGGCTTTATCTACTCGTTTTACTCGCTTGCGGGGCGCAAGGCGTCGCAGCTTTACGCGACGCCTACAGTTGCGCTCTACACGTTCTTTTTCTGTGCGGTTGCCTGCGTCTTCCTTGTAGACGTGCCTGAGACGTTTTCCCTGTTGGTGGTACGGACCGACGTGCTGCCGCACTTCGCGATGATCGTGCTTTTCACGTTTCTGCCCTATTTCACCTACACATACGGGCTGCAGCATCTAGAAGCCGGCCAGGCTGCAATATTGGTCCTAGTAGAGGTCGTCGTGGGCAACCTAATTGGCATCTTCGTGTTCGGCGAGCCGTTCAGCATCCAGAAGCTCGCCGGCATGCTGCTCGTCTTGGGCGGTCTTGTGTTGCTGAATACGGGCGACAAGAGGCGGGAAAGAGGGTCCGGCTTGTCGGAGACGGCGCAGGCGGATGCCGCGCAGGCAGAGGTATCTGGTCCGGCGGCCTTGTCATCGGAGATGGCGCAGGCAGAGGGGCACGAAAGGTAGTCTTGCCGGGCATGCAGAATTGTCCGGGTGGCTCTGCGGCCGTTTTCTGTGTCCGGAAGCATCTTCGGCGACGTGTATGCGAAGAAAGGGAAACGTGCGCAGAAAAAGAAACGCCCTTCCGGTTGGAGGGCGTTTCCCTTTGGTTCGATGCAGGCTGGCTACCTAGTCGAACATGCCGTTTTTGTTAGCCTTGAGGTAGCGCTTGCAGGACTTGTCCAGTCCCAGAAGCGTCTGCGAAGTGATGATGTCGGCCATGGTCTGCTTCAGCGTGGGGTTGATGATGTACCCATCGACGCCCATCGCCATGGTTTGCAGGATGAAGACGCGGTTCAGGCGGCCGCGGTGGGGCAGGCCGTAGGATATGTTCGAAAGTCCCAGGATCTGGTGGACGTCGGGATAGTTTTCGTGAATGCGGCGGTTGGTTTCGAGCACTTCGACGCCTGCCGTGATCGAAGCGCCGACCGGCTTCACGACCGCGTCGAAGTACATGCGGTCATCTTCGAATCTATCTGCTTTGAGGCGCGCGTAGAGCGTGTCGACCACCTTCATGCGGTCGTCGGCGGTTTCGGGCATGCCCGAGCTGTCCATGCAGAGCAAGACGACATTGGCGCCGTATTCCTGCACGACGGGGAAGATGCTTTCGTAACGGCCGTCTTCGCCCGAAATGGAGTTGACCATGGCGGGACCGCGCAAGTTGTCGTAGGCGGCCAGGCCGACCTTGAGGACCTCGCCGTCAGGGGAGTCGATGCACAGCGGGATGGAAACCTCGTCCTGGACGATGGGAACAAGCCAGGCCATGGTTTCGGCTTCGTCTTCCAGGCGGCTGCCGCAGTTGACGTCGATGTAGGTTGCCCCTGCGTCTTCCTGCGCCCTGGCAAGTTGGCGGATCTTCGCCTCGTCCCGTGCGGCGACCGCCTCGTCCACCTCTGTGCGACTTGTGTTGATGAGTTCTCCAACGATGGTAAGCATGGTGCGACTCCTTTCTGCTAAGCCGAACGCATGCCTCTCCCCTAAGCCGTCCCTGCATGGTGCGAGCGCTTTGGCATTCGGCTTTGCACACCCTTTGCTTGGAGTGACAAGAAAAGGCTAAAGTATCATACAATATGAGAGTCAATGTGCTTTGGAAAAAAGAGTCCAAGGAGGATAGTTTCTGCATAAAAATGGCGTTTTATCAGGGATTTTTATGATAAAGGCTATGGGATAATAGGAAAAGGACAGACGGGGATTCATTCTTCTGAATGGGGGAGGTAACTGATATGACGTACACGTTGCGATTTGAGCCGTCCGGTACGGTCTACCAAGCGGAAGGGGGAGAGAATCTGCTCGAGGCGGCGCGTTCCGCTGGCCTTGCAATCGACGCCCCGTGCGGCGGCCAGGGCACGTGCGAAAAGTGCGTTGTGTTCATTGTGGAAGAAAGCGGGGCCGAGCGCGTGGTGCTCGCCTGCCAGACGACAGTCGGTTCCGACATGGTCGTCCGCGTTGCCGACGACCACGAAACCGAGATTCTCGTCGAAGGAGTGCGGCGTCAGGTGGCGCTCGGTCCTGCCGTGCGCGCCCTCCAGGTTGACGTCGAGCGCGTGGGGCTGGGCGACGCCCGATCCGACTGGGAGCGCTTGGTATCCGCCGTCGCGCACGAGGCGGGAATCGAAGAGTCCTGCATCGACGCGCGGCCTTTCCTGGTCGACGGCCTGCGCTCGAAGCTCGAGGCGTGCGACAACCGCCCGTCGGTCGTGCTCTACGAAAATGGAATCGTGGACGTGCGGACCGAGCATCGCCCCATCTACGTGGTCGCGTTCGACATCGGCACGACCACCATGGTCTGCTATTTGCTCTCCGTCGACACCGGCGAAGAGCTGGCGCACGCGAGCATGCTCAATCCGCAGACGCGCTACGGCGCCGACGTCATCTCGCGCGCGTCGTTCGCCATCGAAAACGGTGTGGACGAAATCTCTTCCTGCGTGCGCACCGGGATGTCCGAATTGCTGCAAGAAGCGTGCGCGCAGGCCGGCGTGGCAACTAGCGACGTCTACTTGGCAACGGTTGTGGGAAACACCTGTATGCACCATCTGTTCGCGCACATTTTGCCCGAGGCGCTTGTGGTTGCTCCGTACAGCCCGGCCGTGCGCGAGCTCCTTTGCATGAACGCCGCCCATTGCGGGCTGTCGCTCAACCCCTGCGGTGTGGTGGAGCTGCTGCCGGTCATCGCCGGGTTCGTGGGTGCGGATTCCGCAGCCTGCATGCTCTCTGCGCAGTTCGACCAAGTGTCCGAATTGTCGGTGCTCATAGACATTGGCACCAACGGAGAGATCATGATGACCGACGGCGCGCGCACCATAGCATGTTCCACTGCTGCGGGCCCTGCTCTCGAGGGCGCGAAGATCGAGCAGGGCATGCGTGGGGCGGAAGGCGCCATCGACCATGTGTGGATGGAAGACGGGAAGCTTTGCTATTCGGTCATTGGGGATGTTGCACCCATCGGCATCTGCGGCTCCGGCCTGATCGACGCCGCCGCCGTGCTGTTCGAAAACGGCGTTGTCATGAAGACGGGCCGCATGCTTGTTGGCAGCAAGCTTGACGCCGCCGTGGAGGAAGGTAGGGTGCCCCAGGACCTTGCTCGGCGTGTTCAGAGGGACGAAGAAGGAAAGCGCTTCGTGCTGGCCGAGGCCGGCGATTCCGGCATCGACGGTCCGGTGTATGTGTCCCAGCAGGACGTGGGAGAGCTGCAGCTTGCCAAAGGCGCCATTGCCGTGGGCGTGGAGCTGCTGGCAGAAGAGCTGGGCTACGCCGTGGAAGACATACGCCACGTGCTCGTTGCCGGCGCGTTTGGCAACTATATGTCGGCGCACGGTGCATGCGCGATAGGGCTCATCGATCCCGTCCTGGAAGAGCGCATCGAGCCCATTGGCAATGCGGCTGGCGAAGGCGCACGGCTTGTTGCGCTGTCGCGGGCGGAGCGCGAGCGGTGCAAGCGCATGTCTGCAGCGACAGAATTCCTGGAGTTGGCGGTGCATCCCGAATTCCAGGAGCGCTTCGCCCACGCGCTCAACTTCCCGGTGAAAAGCGCGGACGCCTAAACCTTCACGCGTACCGAGCGCAATGGTATTGAAGAAAAGGGGGCAGGGAATGTACGGTCCCTGCCCCCTTACATTTCGATGTCGGCCGAAAAGTGCAGCGTTTGGTTGCGTGTCCTGGCGGCTGGTCGTTCGGGCGCTACTCGTCCAGGTAGATTTTGTAGGCGTCTCCCATGGCAATAGCGTGCACGTGCCCTTCCAGGTAGTAGCGCTCGTCTGCGGTGAGCACCGACGCAATCCGCACGTCTTCGATGTGGGACTTCACCTTGATGTCGTGACCGCCGTTTTTCTTCGCTTGCTCGAGCGCATGTTCTTCGGCCATCTTGAGCGCATCAACCTTCACCACTTCCAGCCCTTGCTCAAGGTTGTCGCAGGGATACTCGAACTTTTCCCATGGCGTGTAGAGCACCCAGCCTTTCGCCTGGGGGCGTATGAGCAGCTCGACGCGTTCGATGATCTGCCCGGTCACGGCGCCGACGGCGTTGGCCACATGCGAGTTTTCGGGAATGACCAGCTCCGATTTCAGGCGGTCCATCACTTCGGGGTAGTAGGCCTGCACTGGCGCGCCCACCGCAATGATCGGGATGTTAAGCGATACGTCCAGGTTGTATGCGGGGCGCGGGTCGTCGAAGGTCTCGTTTTGCAGGAACTCCCGGGACTCGGCGAACCCCTTGCGGTCTCCCATGACCTCTTCGTAGAGGATTCCGCTGATCATCTTGTTCACTTGGCGGATGGCTTCCGTGTACAGGACGTCCTGCTCGATTCCGTAGTTCTGGCACGTAAGCTCCACGCCTAGGCGGGGCGCTTCGGGCACGCCCATTTCCAGGTCTCCGTGGAACACCTTGAAATCGGTCGGGGTCAAGCCGCACAGCATGACCAACCCCTTGTCCTTCCAGGCTTCGGCAGACATGAACGAGGTGTTCATGCCAAGCTTGTTGCCCAGGTATTCAACAGTGTGCGGCCCTTTTTCGAGCTCTTTGCGCACTTCGCTCGGAAGGACCGACCTGTCCTCCAGCCCTTTGTTCGTGAGCATGAGGAAATCAGCGGGTTGGTGGCGCGACTTCTTAAGGTTCATGTTGATGAGCGACGAAAGTTCGTCGACGATATGCTCGTGCTCCTCTGCAATCACGCACAGCGGTACAACACGCTGCGGACCGACGGTGATCTCGTTGTCGTCGAATCCCACCTGGACGTGGCTGTCGCCGCCAAGTCCGATCGTGTGGATGTCTACCGCCTTGACGCGGGTGAGGAATCCGCCTACGAGCGCACCGTTTTCGCTCACGCGCGGCAGGCCGTCGCGTATGAGCGCCGTGTCGGTGGTCGTGCCGCCCATGTCGGTGACGATGGCGTTGTCCAGTCCTGTCAGGTAGCGTGCGCCGATAATGCTGGCAGCCGGGCCGGAAAGCATGGTTTCTATGGGCCTGTCGAGCGCTTGCTCCGCAGCCACGAGTGAGCCGTCTCCGCGCACGAGCATGAGCGGTGCGTCAATTCCTTTTTCCTCGAGGGATTGGTGCACCGAGGAAATGAGCTCGCGGATGACCGGCAGCAGACGTGCGTTGAGCGTGGCGGTCACGGCGCGTTCGTAGGCGCCCAGGGCGCTTGTCAGTTCATGTCCGCAAATGACGGGCATGCCGTAGGTTTCGGTGATGTAGCGCTTCAGCTGGAGCTCGTGTTCCGGGTTGCGCACGCTCATGATCGACGATACGGCGAACGCGGAAACCTTGTCCTTCACTTCTTCAATGCATGCTTTCGCCGTTTCCATGTCCAGGTCCATAAGCGGATTGCCGGCGCTGTCGTGCCCGCCGTCTATGTCGAACACTGCTTCGGCGGGAATCTTCTCCATGGTCTTCTGGCCGACGAGCAAAGTGGCCACGTCGGCACCCTTGCCTTCGACGACGGAATTGGTTGCCAATGTTGTGGAGAGGGATACGACCGCAATCTTGTCCTTGGGGGCGTCAAGCGCATCCAGGCAGTTTCGCACTCCAATGAGCAACTTATGGTGGGTCGTGCGCGTCTTGATTGCCTTGATGATCTTTCCGCAACTCAAATCGATGATGACGCCGTCGGTGAATGTGCCGCCGCTGTCTATGCCGATGCCATAGGTGCGCTTCGAGTCTTTTCCTCCAGTGTTCGACATGGCGTTCTCTCCTTTATCCGTGGTCCTGCCTGTGTACTGCCTGCAATGGTGAACGTTTCCCGAATGGCTGCGTTTGCTGCACAGCGGCAAACACCCCCGTATGCTAAACGCAGCAACGAACGTTTACGGTGCCCGCTTCCCACTGTATCGAACAGCAAGGGCCCATCGAAGCGACGTTCACCTCGATGGGCCCCTGCGTTCGAGCCTTAAGAGAAGCTAGACGGTTCTGCCGGCCCTCCCTCCGATAGAACCAAGTTGATACGTTACTGCACGAGCCTCTTCGCAAGGTTCGCCGCCGAAATGGCGTCGCCGGAATAGCCGTCGGCGCCAATCCTGTCGGCAAAGTCCTGGTTCACGGGAGCGCCGCCGACGATGATCTTGACCTGGTCGCGCTTGCCTGCTTCCACAACCGCTTCGATGGTGCGCTGGAGCGCGGGCATCGTGGTGGAGAGCAGTGCCGAAAGGCCGATGATGTCGGGATGGTACTCGTCAATGGAGTCGACGAAGACTTCCGGAGCCAGGTCGACGCCTATGTCGTGAACCGTGAAGCCTGCTCCTTCGAGCATGACGGCAACCAGGTTCTTGCCAATGTCGTGGACGTCGCCTTCGACTGTGCCGATAACTACCGTACCCACCGATTCCTGGTTGGCTGCAGCCAGCGCGGGCTTGAGCTCCCGCACGCCGCTTTTCATTGCTTCGGCGCAGGAGATAACGTCGGGCAGGTAGATTTCGCCGGCTTTGAAGTCGTCGCCGACTACGTTCATGCCTGCTACCAGGCCGTTGTTAAGAATGTCCTGAGGTTCTATGCCCTCGTCGAGTGCTTTGTGCACGTATTCGACAACTTCTTCTTCTTCGCCGTCGTATAGGGCCGTGCCGATCTTCTCGAGAATATCCATGATCAGTGTTCCTTTCTAATGTCGTATGGTCTGCTCAAAGGTGGGCTGCTTATGTGGCCTTCGTAACTTCTGGCTTATACGGGGCTGTTGTCGATAATGGCCTGCATGCGCTCTTCGGCGTCGTCGGGGATGTC
>JAFUCW010000289.1 GCA_017459485.1 Eggerthellaceae bacterium
ACTTCGCGAAAAGAACGAGCAGCCAGAGGGCACTGAATTGGGTGCCGCAATGGATCAATACTACTTTGAGGCTTCCAAAGCCATGGGCTACGAGTTCGACGAAGAAGAGTTCAACACGGAATTCAGTCGACGGGTCAACGCGCTTTCGAAGTTCGGTAAGGTGAAATTTATCGGACGACTTATCAGAACGCTTTCAAAAGCGAACAAGGCGAAGGAGCAAGAGCGCGGACAGGAGCAGGAGCCTGAGCCTCTATCCTAAACGCCGCAGCACGAAAGACTGGACTTCTCAACTTCGTTGTCGGATTGCTCCCATTCACCGTAGCCTGCAGCCCATACACTCACTTTGCCGTAACCGCATCGAGCAAGCAGCCCCGCTACCGCCAACGCGTCCTCGGTGCCTTCGCCGTAGACAACTATGTCATCTGCAGGCTCTAGATATGCATGGGTGAACATGCGGGAAAGGCGCGTGTCGGAAACGGGTTCGCCCGTTTTGCGATCGAGCATGTTGGCATAGGGAATGTTAATCGCACCGGGAACATGACCGCCACGATCCGCCTCGTCATCGAGCTTGCCGGCATAGTCGGTGAAGTCGCGAATGTCGAGCAGTTTCGACGACGATGCGTGTGCTTCGACGTAGTCTATCCCGACTTCGGCCACCCCTTGCCCTGCAGAGCCCGCTGGCGCTGCACTTGCAGTCTGTGCCGCATCCGCCCGGCCTGCCGAAGCCGTCGGCGACGAAGCGTCTGCCTGGCTCGCTGCTACGCTTCCCTGCGCTGTAGCGCATCCTCCCAGCATGCTTGCCGCAAGAACTGCGAAAAACGCGAGCACGATCTTCTTGTGCATACAATACTCCTCTGAGGTTATGCGGATACAGTTTGGCATGTACGCTTCTGGCCGAGAGCAGAATAGCCGTAAACGTATTGACGAACTATAGCACAGACCGCAAGAAAGGTGGGTTGGATACGGTATCCTCACATGCGTTGCAGTGCAGTCGCTCTTGTAGCCAACGGGGCAACCAAAACGAACGACCCAGCCATTGTCTGCATCAATTACGCTGAAGCGAGCGTGGCCTACCCTACACCGCTGCTTAAAGGGTTGTCGTTCCTTTCATTGGAGGAACCAAACAGGGCTGCATCGCCTGCCGCTGCAAGCATGTCAAGGTCCGCATCGTCTATTTCGAATCCATCGTCCTCGGAGTCGAGCACATCAAGACAGCGAGCGAGCAACGCATCACGAAAATGTTCAGTGCCTTCCGAAAAATCGTGCGCGAACAACGCCGAAAGTGTTTTATCGTCCATGCTCACCTCCTTGCATAGAGCGCATTATACGCCCAATCGCAATTAAGCGCCCATGCATGCGAAGCGATGAGTTACGCCAATCTGTTAGTCTTCGACAAATCTGATCGACGCGTCTCTGGGAAGCGCCATTTGACAGGCTGCCTCGACCGCTTTGGCAATGCCTGCAATGGTCGGGCATGCAGCGTGAATGCGCGTACCTGCGCGGCCCTCCTCAAGCGGGGAAGCATTGCGCGACATGCCTAGTAAGTCGAACGCGTTCACCTGCTCGCCCATTCCTGCAACCAGATCGGCAATCATCTTGCAGTCGGTCTGGATATCTATCTTGGCATTCTGCCCATCCACCATTTCCACCTTGATGTCGGCGGTCAGACCGCACACGCCCGGTTCTACGATTACGTGGGTCATTGCTGCTCCTTCTCTCTGTTCTTCTGCGTAGGGTTATTGTACCCGACCTGGAGCCGTTGCCATCCAGCTGCACCAGGGTCC
>JAFUCW010000290.1 GCA_017459485.1 Eggerthellaceae bacterium
ACGACATTTGGTCAACGGAGCCCAACGTCAATGCGTATAAGGCAGGAACGCTGAGCAGCGAATCCATCGCGTTTTCGACTTCCTACCTTAACTTCATCCGCACGGCTGCGGGTTTGGGGACGATACGCTTCGATTCCACGCTCAACAAAAATGCTGCTCAAGGCGGGCTTATCATGGCGCGTAACAAAATCTTTGCGCACGAGCAGCCTGTCCCCGACGGCGTGAGCGAAGTTCAAGCTGCAGCGGGGCAATACGCGTGCAACTCGAGCAACATCTCCTACTCATGGGGCTTCGACAACGTGCTCGAGGTTGCGCTTCAAGGTCAGATGGACGACGAAGACAGCGACAACATGGCTCGCGTGGGGCACAGAAGGTGGCTGCTCAACCCTCCAACTTCTACATTCGGCATTGGCACGGCATGCGCTTCCGGCAGCTACTACACGGCAGTGCGCGTGCTAGACCAGTGGGGCGGCTCTAGCGAGTACGGCAGTGTGGCGGAGGACAATCCCACCGACTACGACTTTGTCGCATGGCCGGCTTCGGGTGCATTTCCCAACAACGTTTTCGGCACCGCCGTGCCCTGGTCGGTGTCACTCAATCCTTCTGTGTTCAGCGCGCCCGAGCTCAACAAGGTCAAGGTCACGCTTGTGCGCGAAAGCGACGGCAAGACATGGACGCTCGATTCTTCCGATAACTCTGCTGCGTCCACAAGAGACGAGTACTTCAACGTCAACAACAGCTGGATAGGCGTCAGCAACTGCATCGTGTTCGCACCTGGCTATGCAAGCCTGGGCGCAAACGAGTATGTGGGACGGTATTCGGTTCTTGTCGAAGGCATTGCTCTGCGCGACGGGTCTTCGGCAGAGCTTTCCTACACGGTGAACTTTACCGACGCGCGTACTCCTATCAATGCTGCTCAAGTTACTGTTTCTCCAAGCTCGGTTACCTACAATGGCGGTTATCACACGCCATCGCCGACGGTGACCTTGGATGGGAAGGTGCTTAAAGAGGGGACCGACTACTACACCAGCTTCGCCAACAACATCAATGCCGGTACCGCCACGGTGACCGTCACGGGAACGGGGAAGTACGTCGGCACCGTGAAGGGCAGCTTCGACATTGCTCCTAAGTCCATTTCTGCGGCCCAGTTCAGGAACCTGATGGAGCAAACCTACGACGGGTCTCCCAAAATGCAAAGCGACCCATGGGTGCTCGACGGATCAACGTATCTTACGAAGGGAATGGATTTCAATCTTTCCTATAGCAATAACGTGAATGCTGGAAATGCAACAATCGTCGCCACTGGCGAGGGCAACTACACAGGCAGCGCCAAAGGGATCTTCGTTATTGCCATGCGAGACATTTCATCTGCGTCGGTCGCCGCCGTTGCCGACAAGGTGTACACGGGAAGCGCCATTTCACCGGCGCCCACGGTTTCCTATGCGGGCAGGACCCTCAAGGAGGGTATCGACTACACAGCCTCCTACAAGAGCAACGTCAATGCCGGGACGGCCATAGTGACCATCGCTGGTAAGGGCAACTTCAAAGGCAGTGTGTCGAAGACGTTCAAGATCACGCCAGCATCCATTGCCAAGGCGGCAGTCTCCGGCCTCTCCGACAGGACCTACACGGGCGTGGCGCAGACCCAGAGCCCCACGGTCAAGGTGGGCTCCGCTACACTCAAGGAAGGCGCCGACTACACGCTTTCCTACAAGAACAACGCCAATGTCGGCACGGCGACCGTGACCGTTACCGGCAAGGGCAACTACACCGGCAGTGTCTCGAAGACCTTTAAGATCGTGCCGGCATCCATTGCCAAGGCATCAGTCTCTGGCCTCTCCGACAGGACCTATACAGGCGCGGCGCAGACCCAGAGTCCCACGGTCAAGGTAGGTTCCGCTACGCTCAGAGCCGGCACCGACTACACGCTGTCTTACAAGGACAACGTGGCCGTGGGAACCGCCACGGTGACCGTGACCGGCAAGGGTAACTACACGGGCAGTGTCTCCAAGACGTTCAAGATAAAGGCGGTGCCCAAGAGAACAGCCTGGACGCGCCTGTGGGGCGCGGGGCCCCTCGACACCATGCGCGCGGTCGTCAAGGCCGGCTGGAGGGATGGCTGCGGCGGCACGGTCGTGGTGGCTACTAGCGGCGGGCACTACGACGCGCTCTCCGCCGCGGGCGTGGCGGGCCTGGAGGGCGCGCCCATCCTCATGACCAACAAGAAGTACCTCTCCGCCCAGACCAAGGCGGAGCTGCAGCGCATCCGTCCTCGCAAGGTTATCATCGCGGGCGGGCCCCTGGCGGTGTCCACCGACGTCTTCTACCAGATTAAGGCTGCGGCTGGTGTGACCCCCGTGCGCCTCTACGGCGCCGACGCGCGCGCCACGGCCGCCAAGCTCAACACGACCTACGCAAAGCAGTGGAAGACGGGCAAGGCGATCCTTGCCACCTCGAAGTCCTTCCACGACGCGCTTTCTGCGGCGCCTGTGGCCTACGCCCAGAAGATCCCCGTCTTCCTGGTCTCTGGTGGCACCGTGGACGCGAACACGCTCGCGGCCATGAGGACCTGCGGTGTCAGGCGCGTGATTGTGCTCGGCGGCACGCTTGCCATTCCCGCGTCGGTGGTGGACCAGCTGCAGCGCGCGGGCATGAGCACCGCTCGCCTCTGGGGGCCGGGGCCGCGCTCTACCTCCAAGAAGATCGCAGACTGGGGCGTGTCGCTGGGCATGAGCCCCAACAGGATGGGCGTTGCCACGACCTACAGCTACTACGACGCGCTCTGCGGCGCGGCGCTGTGCGGCAAGAACAACTCGGTGCTCGTGCTCGCCGACGACAAGGGCTACGCGAACTCCGCGTTCACCCAGGCCCATA
>JAFUCW010000291.1 GCA_017459485.1 Eggerthellaceae bacterium
CCATCGTGCCCGACAGCAGCGACAATAACGCCAGCACGACCCACCGTTTTCCACCTTCGATCTTCATGTGCACCTCTTTTCTCCCAGGTTCAGGGTTCGGTATGTAAGGCCCATTTCCTCTGTCCCTTGTCGGAAATGGCAAAACCGAGCCTGAATTCATTTAACGGTGCACCCTATGGTCATGGTCAAGTGGTTTTCGGAAAAATGTTCTTTGGTATATAAATTGGCATTCTAACAGGCTATTTGCATGATTAATTAAGAACTGCTCCCTGTCGAGAGCAGGTTACAAGGCTTATAGTGGTATTATTTATGTAGCAAAAACCGCTCCCTAAGGTTTCACTTAGTAGCGGTAAAAGAAAACAGAAGCGCTATACGTTCGCCTTTTGGCACGGACGGCGCTCTCGCATACACAGGGCAGGAAGCACGACGGGGCGCTCGTCAACGCTACCAGGATCGTGGCGCTCGTCTCTTTAGGGCAGGAGCCGAGACTGGGCACCCACGCTCTTGCGCCATCCGCCCTTAACGCTCGTGGTTGGCGAAGAAAGGCACTTTCATGCACGACAACCTCATCCGGTCGGGAGAATTCGCCAAGCGCGCAGGCGTGACGAAGAAGGCGCTGCAAGTCTACATGGACAAAGGCATCCTGCTACCCGACCACGTCGACCGTGAAAACGGCTACCGCTACTACGACGCGGAGCGCACCGCCCAGCTCGACGAGATCATCAAGATGCGCGAGGTGGGCCTCTCTCTAGACGAGATAAAAGAAATCATCGACCAGAAGGACTCCCTCCACTACCTGGACATCCTCTATTCGCGCTTGGAAGAGATCGACCGCAGCATCGAACAGCTCGAGGCTAACCGCGCCGTGCTGCAGGCTCGCAGCGACAACCAATCCATGTTCCTGAACCCGCCCGCGCTACGCCACTGCTTCGTGGAGTACCAGCCCAGGCGCCTGTGCGTGCGCTACCCGATCGCCGCCTACCGCGGAACCAAGGACAGCGGCGAAGCCTGGCTGGATGCGCTTGAAATGATACGGCAGGAGTTCCGCGACAACGGCATCCCATTCAAGTACTTCTCCAACATCGGCGCGACCTTCGACATGGAGGAGCTGAAGGAAGGGCGCATCGTCTACAACAGCGCCATCATTCTGCCCGAAACCGACGCGGATTTCCCACGCATTGAACACCTTCCCGCCGGCTACTACGCCACCATGTACGACCAGCGCTACATGTCAGACGGCACCGCCATCTCCAACGCGGTTGACACGCTCATGAACTTCGTGAACCGGCACAACTACGAGGTATGCGGCGACTACCTGCAGAACTGCATCGCCGAAACCACCATGTTCGACTTCAACCGCCGCATGCTCTACGTGGTGAAGGAACAGGTGCCCATAAAGCTCGACCGTCCGATGCCGAACTAGAACCCGCCCCGTCTCTGTCACCCGCACGCGAGTGCTGCCAAGCAGGACGCAGAATGCCCGTGCATCCCCTCACACCGCTCGCTTTGTTGGTCTTTTTACGAAAACTGTCCCTTTGTGACAAAAAATCGATATATAGAGACAAGATCGCCATTCCAAAAGATAGCCGAACTGGGGAAACGCTCGTATGCACTGAATAGCATCCCTCAACGGCATTGCACGACCTGGGGTTTTGCAACTATACGAGGCGAAACATGTCTCTCAATATCGATTTTTTGTCACTGAAGGGCACTTTAGGTGAAAAGAAATGCCTGGCGCTCGGAAGGGACGACAGAAATGCGGAATCTCCTGCCGGGTTTTGGGCCGTCTAGCGGTTGCGGACAGGCCGTCTAGCGGTTGCGGGCGCCCCGCACGATGCCGAAGGCTATGCCCGCCACCAGGGCTGCCAGGATCGCGCAGATGATGAATACGACCCAGGGCATCGAAACGCTTCCGACCTCTTCGGCCGCATTGGCACTGGCGCCGCTCGACTGGGAGCCTGCCGCACTCGAAGAGCTGTCCGCAGCGCTTCCCGATCCGCTGCTGGACGAAGCGCTGGACGAAGAGCTGCTGCCAGCAGCTGCCGACGACCCACCACTGCTTCCGGACGATCCTTCGCGCCCAGCTGCCATCGAGTCGGCATCGAATTCCTGGATGCTCGACTCTGACACGGTGATGGTGTAGTCGACCTCGTGCGGTTCGCTCATGGCGGTGGTGTCGGCAACCACGTCGAAAGGCTCGTCGAACGCCAACACGGGAATCTGGAAGATGGAGTTGCCACTCGGGGTAGCAGGCTTGTACTGCTTGCCTGCAACGACCATGTAGTCGTAGCTAGAGCTCGACCACTCCACAGCCACCGCCGCCTTGCCGTCGACCACCGACAGCTTGGCAGGAGAAGCGATGGTGGCACGCCCCGTACCGCCTTCGAGCACCACGTCGACCAGGTACTCGCCATTGTCGATGTTCGCCGCCACTGCGTCGTCGTAGGGGCTGCTCGCAAGCGGTTCGCCCTTGGCCCACGCCAACCCCGGCACGCAAAGCGCCGCACACATGACCAGCGCCACGAACGCCGCCAGCATTCCCTGTTGTTGCTTCACCTGTTGCATCGCTTCTCTCCTGACTGCTCTCTGCGGCCTAGGCACCGCACGCATTTTTGCATTGTTATTGTATCGCTCCCTGCATGGTTAGTGATATGGAAGCTTGCAGGGGAGATTAGTATACATAGTCGCCCTTTTCGCGTTGGTGACGGGGGATGGTTCTTGAGTGACGGGGGTGACGGGGGGACGGTTCTTGCGACAAGGTTGCGACAGGGGGACGGGGCGGGTGTCACACTCTGCCACCTGAAAGGGTGACACCAAAACCGGGCGAGCTCAAGCAATCATTGCACCTTCCGCTAGCGCGTGACAAAACCCCTTTGTCACATTGGAACCGTCCCCCTGCCACCTGTGCACGGCCTCACTTGCGGCCCTCGTCGACGAAGTAGTAGCTTTCCGTGGTGGGGTCGTAGTAGACCGTCCCCTGCCGTTCGTAACCGTTGTCTATCACGCCGTCGTCGTTGGCATCCAGGTTCACCTCGATGCCCATGATGTCCTCGTTTTCGTCCACGGGCTGCATGGGCTGGGTCAGGTCAAGGCCGTAATGGGATATAAGCGCAACGAGAACGCCCAGCATAAGCACGAGCATGCAGTCTGCGACGTTGACCACGTTCGCGCTCGGGTTGACGTCGTCAACCTCGACAGCGGCAGGCGAAAGCGACCGTCCGTAGCGTCGGCGTATCATCGCATGCCCCCGTCCGCCGTGCGCGGGGCACCCATGTTGCCTGCGTTTGCAGATTGCTGCATACCTGCAGGTGCAGAGGGCGGATACGCGGGCGGCACTGTGCCAGGCGTGGCAGAGGCGGACACGCCGCTTGTTGTCGAAAAGCCGCCTTGGCTTTCGCCGCCCGTCGCAGACGAACGCACGGCAGCGCTCGCAGACGCCGTGGCGCCTGGCGCAGCAGAAGCAGGCGCCGCTGACATGGAAGCACCAACGCTACCAGGCGCCGCCGAACCAGTAGCAGGCCTTGAAACACCAGAAACCGAAGATGCAACTGCGCCTTCGTTGGCAGCCTCGAGCACGCATTCGCACGCAGCTTCGAACGACGTGGCATACTTGGCGTACCACGCCTTGCGGATGGTGGAGACAAGCAGCGCCACCGCGGCGACGACCAAGCCGAGCACCGTGGTGTCGAATGCGATAAGAAGGCTTTCGGCAAGCAGCTCGGTGTCGCCTTCGCCAATGCCCACGATACCAGGACCCAGGGGAATCAAGGTGCCCATCAGGCCCAGCATGGGAGCGATCTTGGCGATAAGGTCGGTCACCTTGATGCGGTTGTCGTAGATGGCCTGCTCCTGCGCCACGATGTTCACCGCCATGGACTCGCGGTCGGCGGCGCTGGCCTCCGGGTGCCGCAGCAGCTCCACAAGCGCGCTCTTCTGGCGGCGCAGCATCCCGCTCTCGTCGATGGCGCGCTCCACATTTCCGCCGTATCGCAGATTGTCGACCAGCTGGGGCTCGTTTAGCTTGAAGTAACGGCGCTCGGTGAA
>JAFUCW010000292.1 GCA_017459485.1 Eggerthellaceae bacterium
ACACCTACAACGAGCCGCTCGTAGGCTGGGAATACGTGCGCGACTGCGCGCAGTTGGCGCGCGAAGCCGGGATGAAAAACGCGGTCGTCACCAACGGGGCGATCGAGCCCGACCTCTTCTCCGCTCTTCTTCCGCTATTCGATGCCGTAAACATTGACTTGAAGGCGTTCAACAAAGACTTCTACCGGACCTGCGGCATGGAAGAAGCCTTCGAAGCAGTAAAAGCGAACGTCGCATCTGCCGTCGCGGACTCCCATTGCCACCTGGAAGTGACCACGCTGTTCGTGGGGGGCCTCTCCGCTGTGCAGGACATACGCAAAGCGGCGCAGTGGCTTTCCTCGCTCGATCGCGCCATCCCCTACCACATCAGCCAATACCACCCCGCCTACCGCTGGAGCGAGCCGCCCGTGCCAACCCGAGAGCTACGTGCGCTCGTCGAAGAGCTGCGGGTCATGCTCGACACCGTTGTCGCGGGCAACATGGGGTAGGAGGAAACAGCTTAATCTTCTTCGCCCGTGTCGAACAGCACGTCTGGAGCGTTGTTGCGCGTGTAGGGGGACACCGCACGCAACGCCGCGTCGCGTGCCTCGCGCGCATGCGACACGTCCTTTAGCACGAACCGCATCTTCGCCCACGTGCCGTATTCGCCAATCTGGGTAAGCAGAATCCAGGGGTCTTTTTCCAGCTCCGCCACTTTCTCTATTTCGCGCTTGGCAAGCTGCTCCATTTCGCCGATAATCGCATCCAGGTCGCGCCCGTCATTGGTGAAGGACAGCATGGTGGCCACCATGAAGCTGGGATCCACCTTTTGAACCGTTGTGGAGTTGATGACCGCGTTGGGAATAAGGTGAACGTTGTTTTCGTAGTCCTTCACCTTCGTTTGTCGCCAACTCACGTCTTGGACAATGCCGTCGACCCCGTCGACCACGATATGGTCCCCGGGATGCACGATGCCCATAAGCGTTACCTGCAGACCGCCGATAAAGTTCTTCACGGTGTCTTGCATGCCCAGCGACAAAGCAATGCCGCCTACACCAAGCGCGGCGAGCAGGCCGTTCACGTCGACCTTGAAGCAAGACGACAGCATGAACGATATCCCGAACGTCCAGATGGCGATACGCGCAATGTTCACGAGAATGCTGCTCGAAGGAAGCGGCGACCCGTCCGACTGGGTAAGCCGCATGATCAGCTTGGCGACAACGTGAGAAATCACTGCCGTAGCCGCAACGATAAGTAACGCGAACACGACCAGTACCACAAGGTCCCCGCGAGCGAAGCCTTGTACAAAACTAGTGATGTCGTCCATGCCGCCCATCCTTTCGCTAAGCGTGACCGTCGAGGGCTTTGGCCGGAACCCTCGGCGGCCCTGCGGCAAAGCCTATTCACGAACGATACCGCAATTCTTGCCCAATCTGAACCACGCCATCGAAACCCTGCACCCCATGCTCTTCATGCGGTAGATGACGTCGAAGTCGTCCAAAACCGTCGAAGAGCGCCAGAGATGCGCAAAAGAGCTGAGCGCATGGGATACAGGGCAACCCAAATTCGCGCATAGCGTTGCTGGGCAGCACTGTTCGCATCAAGATGGCTGCCGTTGCGCACCATTGCCGTCATAACGCCCACGATGTCTGCGTCAGTGAATCCGTATTCTCTGTTCACACAATTGTCGCCGCATATCACATACCCGTCCTCAAGCACTTCGACGATACGATGCAGGACATAGCGCGTGCCCCGCCTGTACAGGACCACGTCGTATTTCCGGCAGCGACCTTCCGGCTTCGGGCCAATCACGACCAAATCGCGACCCTGCTTGATAAGCGGGAGCATGCTCACGCCCACGTTCCTATAAACGAACGATCCGCGTTCGCGCAGCTCGTCTTCAAAGCCCCACACACTCCGCGCTTCCCCAGAAGCGCCATCTGGCTCTTTCCGAACGCCGTCGGCTCCCTCCAACGCACCGATGGCAGCAAGCTCGTCGACAACGGCAGCTACGTCGCGCTCGAGCACAGACAGCGGCGCACCGAACGCCTGCGCCATCTTCTGCACGATCTTTTCCTGCGACGTCTCTTGCCTCAGCTCCTCGATGATGAACGCTGCAGCTTCATTGCCGCGCACGATTCCCGCGAACTCGCTGCCCTGGGCCGACACAAGCGCGTACTCGTCATCGCCCAACCGATATGTCGCAAAACTGTCTTGGAGCTTCATTTCTGCTCTCTACGGCCCAATTACCGGCCCAATTACCTGCCGCAGATTGCCAATCCGCCTGTGCCCAGGGTACCACGACTGCTTTGCCAGTCGGATGCGTCTTATTGCAACGCAATAATCGACGCAGCGACGAATGCTGCCATCCGATGTTTCTAGGCGCGCGCACGATGGCGCCATGCCCTTACCGAAAGACAACCGTGCTCACGAGCTATCTACGCTCGGACCTGCGGCACCTAAAGGCAGCTCCAAGAGCAGCGCCCGAAACAAGCAGGAGCCCCGCCAGCAAGGTAATGGGTGCCGCGTCAACCGTCGTTGCCGTACTCTTGGCTGTTGAGGCCGTGGATGCCTTTGGAACAGTTGGCGAAGAGCTCGACTTTGAACTGGGCGTCGAGGACGGACTGAGCGGTGCCTTTGGACTTTGCTTGCCTGAGTATACGTTGGTGAAGGAGGCTGCTTCAACTTCGTTGCCCTCGCCATCGATGATGGTTTTGGAGGCAACCAGTTTGTTATCCACGTTGCGGATATCCCACACTATCTGATAGCGCGTCGTGTCGTAGGTGTAGCCTTCTTCGGCAGTGTTCTCTTCTGCCAGTTCGTAGATGTACTGGCCCGCCTTGGTAATGGCGTACTCGCCGAATTCGTAGCTACCAGGACCTTGCACGGTATGATGCGCAAGCCCGTCTGTGGCCCCTTCGGGCATGGGCATGTCTGCAACCTCATAGCCCGCCGTATTCGACACCGCCTTCATGACGAAGGTGAACGTACCTGCACTGCTGGGCGTGTCGCCCGTTACAATCTTTCGCAGCGGTGGGTCGATGATAACCGGTTCGGGGTCAACATCTGGCTCGGGTTCCGGGGTCGGTTCTGGGTCAGGCGTCGGCGTCGGGGTTGGCGTAGGCGTCGGCGTCGGCTGGGGTCCAGGAGCGGGCTTGGGCGTATGCGTGTTCGTGACGGTATAGCCTGCCTTCGCGCTGCCGGTGGTGGTCGTGGTGTAGGTGCCTTCGCCGTCGGCTCCGGTGACCACGTCCGTCTTGACTTCCTCTACCGTGTAGGCGACGTCCTTGCCGGCCGCCTTGGCGTCGAGGTCCGTGAATTCGCCGAACCAGCTGTTCGCGGCGTCCAGGACCACGGTCTTTCCCGTGTCCGCGCCGTCCGCCAGGAGCTTCACAGAAACGCTGGCCGGGCGGATGCCGTCCTGGTCGTCCTTGTCGTCCCAGGCCTTTTCGACCGTCACGCTGGTCTTGCCAGGCGTGTAGGAATTAGTCAGCGTGTCACCGTTCCAGCTGGGCGTATAGTCGGTCACGGCATCTTCTGTCACGGTATACACGATCGCACGTCCGTTGCTGTACTTCGGCAAATTGGTAAAAGCCCATTTCCAGTCATCTGCGGCCGACACGGTCTTCGATTCCTGCTCCACACCGTCTGCATGCAGACGGAGCGTCACCGACGTGGAGCGTTTGCCGTCCTGGTTGTCGGCATCGTCCCAGGTCTTAGATCCCGATATGCTTGTGGTCTCCGGAGTATATTCGTTGGTTAAAATGTATCCGCTGGTTGCATCTCCCGCTATCGTTGTTGTATATCCAGCAACCGCCTCTTCTTTGACCGTGTAGGCAATCTTTGCACCTGCGCTATATTCGTCCAGATCGCTGAACGTGCCCTCCCAGTTGCCGGCCACATCAAGGACAATAGTCTTTCCGGTATCTGCTCCATTTGCAAGTAGTGCTACGGTTACCGATGCAGGACGCTTGCCGTCCTGGTCATTTGCATCAGACCAGACTTTTTCTACATCAAAGCTAATCTTGCCTGGGTTGTAGGTATTCCCTACGTTATAGCCAGCAATTTCGTGCGTATAGTCGCTTATCGCATCCTCCGTGATTGTGTAGACAATCGGGCGCCCTTCTTTATTCGCTGGAAGGTCGGCGAACTGCCATGTCCAATCTACCGCTGCCGTTACTGTCTTGGAGTCTACCTCTACACCGTCTGCGTGGAGGCGAATGGTGATGGATGCG
>JAFUCW010000293.1 GCA_017459485.1 Eggerthellaceae bacterium
AGGTGGTGTGAAACTCATGAGCAAGATGAACATCAAGAAGGGCGACCGTGTCAAAGTGCTCTCCGGCAAGGACAAAGGTGCGGAAGGGGCAGTCCTGCACTGTTTCCCCCAAGCTCAACGCGTGACGGTGGAGAAAGTCAACATGGTTACCAAGGCCATGCGCCCGACCCAGGCGAACCCGCAAGGCGGTCTGTCCCACGTCGAGGCTCCCATCCATGTCTCCAACGTTGCCCTTGTCTGCCCCAAGTGCAGCAAGTCAACGCGCGTCGGCGTCAAGCGCGACTCGGGCAAGAAGGTCCGAGTGTGCAAGAAGTGCGGCGCCGATATAGATTAGGCCCCTTCTGGCGGCGCACTAAGCCCTCCGTGCTTCACTGCGCGTGCTTAGCACGCTCATTGCGCCAGTCGGGCTTATTGCACTCGCCAGAAACGCCCTAATCTACATCGGCGCGGACCTGCAGCATTGCGCTACAGATTGTCGCTTGAGTTTAGGGCGAGATGCATGGCCCTGGGGGATAGGCTTCCAGGGACGTAGGGTCGGAAATCCTGCGTTTAAACCATTCAGAAAGGAAACGAAACAATGGCAACTCCTCGTTTGAAGGAAAAGTACACGAAAGAGATTGTGCCTGCCCTCGAAAAGGACTTGGGGGTCAGCAACATCAATCAGGTTCCGCGCCTGACCAAAATCGTGGTCAACATGGGCGTGGGTGCTGCTGCTGCAGATGCCAAGATCCTCGAAGGCGCCATCGCCGACATGCGCGTCATCACCGGCCAGCAGCCTGCTGTTACGCGCGCCAAGAAGTCCATCGCAGGCTTCAAGATTCGCGAAGGCATGGCAATCGGGTGCAAGGTAACCCTGCGTGGCGACCGCATGTGGGAGTTCCTCGATCGCCTTCTTGCGACGGCGCTTCCCCGTGTGCGCGACTTCCGCGGCCTTTCCACGACTAGTTTCGATGGGCGCGGCAACTACACGATGGGCGTGACCGAACAGCTTATCTTCCCCGAAGTGGACTACGACAAGATCGACCGTACGCGCGGCATGGACATCACGTTCGTGACGACTGCCGAAAACGACGAGAACGCGAAGGCCCTGCTCGACGCGCTGGGATTCCCGTTCAAGAACAACTAGGTTTCTATCCAGGTATTCTGGTTGGTAGAAAGAAGGAGTGCAATGGCAAAGAAATCGATGATCGCCAAGGCAAAGCGGGAGCCGAAGTTTTCGACCCGCCAGCACAATCGCTGCACCCGTTGCGGGCGGCCGCGTGCATATTACCGCAAGTTCGGTCTGTGTCGCGTCTGCTTGCGTGAGTTGGCGAACAAGGGCGAACTTCCCGGCGTGACCAAGGCGTCCTGGTAGTCAGGTAAGCCACAGGAAGCACGGGTGTGCCGCTGGGGAGTGGCGCGATTGCCAAGGGCTTTCGTGTACCGCCGCAACGGACTCATCAGGAACCAAAGGAGAAAACCAATGAGCATGAACGACCCCATCGCAGATATGCTTACGCGTGTGCGTAACGCTAACTCTGCGGGACATGACACGGTGCAGATGCCGTCGAGCAAAAAGCTCGTTGAAATCGCCCGCATCATGAAAGAAGAGGGCTACATCGAGTCCTACGACATCGAGCCCAACCAGCCCCGCGACGTGCTAGCAATCACGCTGAAGTACGGCGACAAGAAAGCTCGCACGATCCGTGGACTCAAGCGCATCAGCAAGCCTGGTTTGCGCATTTACGCAGGCAAAGACGAGCTTCCCCGTGTGCTGGGTGGGCTTGGGACTGCCATCATTTCGACCTCGAGCGGCGTCATGACCGACCGCGATGCCCGGAAAGCCGGCGTCGGCGGCGAAGTCGTCGCCTACATTTGGTAAGAAGGGAGGGGTAGGTATGTCACGTATCGGCAAACAGCCCATTCCCGTGCCCGCGGGCGTCGATGTCAAGATCGACGGCACGACGCTTACGGTCAAGGGCCCCAAAGGCGAACTGACTCGCTCTTTCAGCGATCTTATGTCTATCAAGCAGGAAGGCGAAGAGCTTATCGTCGAGCGTCCCGACGACAGCCGCGAGGCCAAGAGCATGCACGGCTTGACCCGCACGCTCATCTCCAACAGGGTGGTGGGCGTGTCCGAAGGATTCTCCAAGAAGCTCGAGCTTGTGGGCGTCGGCTATCGTGCCCAGATCATGGGCAAGGATCTGGAGATGCAGCTTGGCTATTCGCATCCCGTCGTCGTCGAGGCTCCGGAGGGCATCACGTTCGAATGCCCCAGCCAAAACGAAATTGTTGTTTCCGGCGCTTCCAAAGAAGCTGTTGGACAGGTTGCCGCAAACGTCCGCGCATGGCGCAAGCCTGAGCCCTACAAGGGCAAGGGCATCCGCTACGAGGGCGAGTATGTCCGTCGCAAGCTTGGCAAGGCAGCCAAGGCCGACTAGCGGAATTGTGAAGGGAGTTAGCTCATGAAGAAGCTTAAAGCTAAGCAAGCAGGCCCGCGCCGCCGCCACACCCGCGTCCGCGGTAAGATCTCTGGCACGGCAGCGCGTCCGCGCCTTTGCATCACGCGCAGCAATGCGAATATCTATGCTCAGGTCATCGATGACGTTGCAGGAAAGACCCTTGTTGCCGTGTCCACGCTTGGTCCGGATTTCAAGGCAACCAACAAAAGCGGCGCCACCGTCGAAGGTGCTGCAGCCTTGGGCGAGATTATTGGTAAGAAGGCAACGGAAGCCGGCATCAGCGAAGTCGTTTTCGATCGCGGCGGCTACCTGTACCACGGTCGCATCAAGGCGCTTGCCGACGGTGCCCGCGAAGCAGGACTCGTATTCTAGGAGAGGGCAGGGTATATGGCTCGCAGAGAAGAAACTCATTCCGAAGTACCAGAGCTTCAGGAACGCGTCGTCTACATCAATCGCGTTTCCAAGGTCGTCAAGGGTGGTCGCCGTTTCGAGCTCACTGCGCTGGTGGTCGTAGGTGACGGCAAGGGCAACGTCGGCATTGGCATGGGCAAGTCCCAGGAAGTGCCGATTGCCATCTCCAAGGGCGTAGAAGACGCAAAGAAGAACATGTTCAAAGTGCCGCTGACCGACACAGGCACGCTTCCTCACGAAGTGCTTGGGGTCTATGGCGCCGGCAGGGTCCTCATCAAGCCCGCCACTCCCGGTACCGGCGTGATTGCCGGCGGTCCGGTGCGTGCGGTCATGGAACTTGCCGGTGTGCAAAACGTGCTTACCAAAAGCCTGGGCACCGACAACGCCATGAACGTTGTCAAGGCGGCCGGCGAAGGCCTTCGTTCGATGGAAGGGCCCGAAGAGGTTTCCGCCCGTCGCGGCCTGTCCGTGCAAGATATCTACGGCTTCAACCCGAAGAAGGAGGGTGAGTAGCAGATGGCTGACAAGAAGATGCGTGTCAAGCAGGTGCGCAGCTCCATCAGCTGCCCTGCCGACCAAGGCAAGACGCTTCGCGCTCTTGGACTTGGCAAGATCGGGCGTGTGGTCGAAGTTACCGACAACGAATGCACGCGCGGCATGGTGTTTAAGGTGAAGCATCTGGTGGAAGTGCTCGACTAGTTCGGGCACTTTGCCTGCCTGCATAACTTCGCCAGCGGCTAAGGCGTAACGTTTCAAGGCAACTGCCGATACGACTACTATCTTTGTAGTCCGCAAGCGTTTTATGTTTTAGCATGCAGGTGGTGGATGCAGGCTGGTGCGCAAGCAGCGGAACAGCATATTGTGGTTCGTTGGTTGCGTCATATGTAATTCATTACGGATAGGGTACAATCCCTATCCGACGGATCACGGGAGTTGGCTGGCGGCGAGCTGCCAGCGGCAGGAGGAATCCTGCGACAAGCGAAAGGAAATGAAAGCATGGAACTGAAAGATCTACAGCCGGCTGAAGGTGCCCGCAAAGCGCGCAAGCGCGTGGGCCGTGGACCGGCTTCTGGTACGGGCAAAACGTCCGGACGTGGCCTGAACGGTCAGAAATCCCGCGCAGGTGGCGGCAAGCGTGCAGGCTTCGAAGGCGGCCAGACTCCTCTGGCCCGTCGTCTGCCCAAGCTTCCTGGATTCACCAACATCAACCATGTGGACCATGTCCCGGTCAACGTCTCTCGCCTTGAGGAGAAGTTCAACGCCGGCGACACGGTTGACGGCGACGCTTTGGTGGCCGCTGGCATCGTCAAGCATGCCGATGCTTTGGTGAAGGTCCTTGGCGACGGAGAGATCACCAAGGCGCTTACCGTTAAGGTCGACAAAGTTTCCGCTTCGGCCCAGAAGAAAATCGAAGCTGCGGGAGGGAAGGTCGAGCTGCCTTGCTAAAGTCACTCGTTGAAGCATTCAAGGTACCGGAGCTGCGTAACAAGATGCTGTTTACGCTTGCTATCCTTGCCTTGTATCGTCTGGGCGCCTTCATTCCGGTGCCCGGTATTCCTTTTTCGGAATTTGCTCAAGCCTACGAAGAGGCAGCTGGTGCGACCGGCGGCGCTGCCATGACGCTCATTGACGTGTTCAGCGGAGGCGCGTTGTCGCATTTCAGTGTATTTGCATTGGGCATCATGCCCTACATCACTGCCTCCATCATCATGCAGCTGATGCAGGGCGTCATTCCCGCCGTGGGACGTTGGGCCAAGGAAGGTGATGCGGGAAGGCGCAAGATTACGCAGGCCACTCGCTGGCTTACGCTTGGTCTGGGCCTGATAAATGCCGTTGGGTACCTGTTCTTGTTCCAAAGCGCCAGCTATGGCGTCGTCTTGCCCGAGCCGCGCATTCTCACGAGCATCCTGATCGTGTTCACGTTGGTGGCGGGCACGGCGTTTATCATGTGGATGGGTGAATTGATCACCCAGCGTGGTGTGGGCAACGGAATGTCGTTGATCATTTTCACGAGCATCGTCTCGCGTGTGCCTTCTGCGATCTTCCAAAGCGCAACGAGCCAGTCCGACAGCGGCATGGGTATTGCCGTGACGCTGCTTATCCTGGCGGTTGTCGCCGTTGCCATTCCTGCGATCATCTTCATGGAGCGTGCCCAGCGCCGTATCCCGGTGTCTTACGCGAAGCGCATGCAGGGCCGCAAGATGGTCGGCGGGCAGTCTACCTACATCCCTCTGAAGGTGAATGCGGCGGGCGTTATCCCGATCATCTTCGCAAGCTGCTTGATCTACTTCCCGGCGCAGATTGCCGTTCTTTTCAACGGGGGTTGGCTTTCCGGCTTCGCCGATGCCCGTTCCTCTGGTCCGGTGAACTGGAGTTTGAACTTCGTGCTGA
>JAFUCW010000294.1 GCA_017459485.1 Eggerthellaceae bacterium
GTCGTGCCACCCGGCAACGGGATGTTGAACATCATCGCCAGAAAGCAGAATGCCGCTGCCACGCCTAGAAGCGGCATGCGCTCGCGGGGCACCGTTTCGCGCACCTTCTTCACGGCATGTGCCAGAATGGGCACCATAGCCACGCCGAAGACACCGCAGGTCTGGGGGCTCAGGTAGTTCTCGGGAATATGCACAGCACTCTCCTTCTCTTCTTTCTGTGATGTTACTAATGAGGATTCCGTAATACTTTTTCATTGTACAATTACCCTGTCAAAAGGAAAGGGGTCACTATGGCAGACGACTTGGTCCGGTTCTCGGTTGCCATGCCCGAAGATCTTCTGGTGGCTTTCGACGAGTTTGTCGCGCGGCGCGGTGTGGCCAAGAACCGCAGCGAAGTCGTGCGCGACCTGGTGCGCGACGCGCTAATAGAAGAGGAAACCGCCGAGCCCGGTGCCGAGGTCATGGGTGCGCTAACCATCGTCTACGACCACCACGCCCATGGCCTGCAAGACAAGCTGCACCACATTCAGCACGACAGTTTCGGCCTTATCGTATCGACCACGCACGTTCACCTGGATGCCGACAGCTGCCTAGAGGTTATTATCCTGCGCGGCGAGGCCACCGATGTGCGCACGATCGCCGACCGCGTCCTGGGCACCAAAGGCGTCAAAAACGGGGGCCTGGTAGTAACCACCACCGGCAACATGGCCTAGCACGGCTTACCCCCTCGAAGCAAAGGACGCCTCCCCGCCATCGCCGTGACGAGCGCAACAGCTTCGAACCCCCCTGCCGTCCAGACAAGGAGGGTCTTAGGCGCTTGCGCCGTTTCGCTCAGAATGACAAAGGTGCTCGAGTGCAAAGCGTCGAGTAAGCAGCAGCGCGCCTTAGGCGGCCAGCCTCTTCGTGGCCGCCTTGTTCTTGTACAGCATGGAGTCCGCCTCGCTCAGAAGGTCGGCGGGGCGGGATTCGCCGCTCGTGCACTTGGTATAGCCAATGCTGGCCGAAAGGCCATAGCCCAGACCCTGTTCCTCGACCGCTTCGGCCAGGTTTGCCTTCAACTCCTCTTCGAAGCGCTGGGGCACGTCCGCCTCGGAGCCCCTGACGACAACCACGAACTCGTCGCCGCCCCAGCGGGCAGCGAAACCGCCCAGGTTGCCCGTCGTCTTGGCAATGGCCTGCGCCGAAGCCTTCAGGGCTTTGTCGCCCTCCAGGTGGCCATAGGTGTCGTTGATGTGCTTGAAGTTGTCGATGTCCAGCATGAACAAGTAGAAGGGCCCCTGCGCACCCACCGTCCCGATGGTGTCCTCCAGGAAACGGTCGGCACGACGGCGGTTGTTCAGGCCGGTAAGCGTGTCGTTGTAAATCTGTCCCTCTTGCATGCTTGTCATCAAATAGGTGAACGACAGTGCTATGGCAAGCGGCATGATGGGCGTGTCGGACACGGCCGCGTTGATCATACCGCCCGCCGTGCAGATGACGATGAACATGACCTGGGCGAAGTACTCGCGCCTGCGATACGTTGCCTTATCGCGCACAGCCAGGATAATGGCGTGCACGACAATCGCGATACCGTAGATGTTGTCGACCAAGCCGGTCATGGCTATTGCCGGACCGGGCACCAGTTCGTGGTTCGGACCGAAGCTGAACACCACGCCCGACCAAATCGAGAAGATGTACAAGACAATCAGGACCGCCATGGGAATGAACCACAAGGCCCTGAACAGCGGGCGCTCGGCCGAACGCGTGCCAAAGCGCATCTCGGCGAACAGGAACCAGAAGTACACCATCAGGGGTATGAGCAGCGTGCTGATTATCTTGGCAACCGTGCCTACGAACGGCGGCACGGGCGCAAGGTTGCCCCAGGCAAGCACCCACAGCAGGTCGCACACCACGAAGCCGAAAAAACACAGCGACATCAACTGGAAAACGCGTACCTGCCGCTCGCTGCCCATGTTGTAGCTGAGTCGGGAGAGGATGACGATCGACATCAAAATGCTGAACATATCGACCGCTGCATAGACGAATGCGTAGCGGAAATCCATGTCTAGAAGACACCCCTTTACGTTGCCAGACATTCTTCACGTTGCAGACAATTCTAACGTAGAAACGGCTCCATGCAGACGGATTATCGCAATTGGCATATGCGCTTACGGGAATGCATAAGGGGCTCCGCAGGGGCTCCGCGCGAACCCCCGCTCGAAACCCCATGCGCCCATGCGTTGCA
>JAFUCW010000023.1 GCA_017459485.1 Eggerthellaceae bacterium
CTCGAAGGAAGCCCAAGGTTTTTGTCCACGTCGGAATAGTCGGAGAGGTGCGCACGGTAGCAATCCATTACGTCGTCAAACAGCACGGCAGCTTGTTGGGGGCCGGCCTCGCAGTCGTTGAGGCTGCGTTGCAGGTAAACGTGCTTGCGCGCAGACGAAATGGCGCGGAAAAGCCAGCTTCTCTGAACGGCAAGGGGGGACTGGTCCGAATGGACGCCCCATTTGCACAGCAGGGTGGTAAGCGCGTTTTCTTGTAGGCGCACAGGATAGGAATCCACGTTCAGGTCGCTTATCACCAGGGAATCGACGCTGGCGGGTGCCAGTTCTGCCGCATTGGCAAGCGTGGTGAACAGCACGGTGGGTGCGCCTGGCTTCCCGGAAAGGGCGGCGTTGATCGGCACCCCCTGGTTGGCAACCGATTCGAGCGTCAGTTTCGCCGGCGCCCCCAGAGCGCCCGCCGCAGCCAGCGCTTCGCGTGCAATGCCCAAAGCGTGCAATTGTTCGGAGCGGTACAGGGGGCGCGCCGCGAAGGCCGTGTCGGCGAAGCCCTCGAAGGCATCGAGCGCTTCCGCGTACTTCGCGTCGGAGAAAAGCAGAAGCGTGCTCTTGAGCTGATCGGATGCGTTTCCGGCAAGGTTGGAGAGCAAGGAGGGAGGCGCGATAAGGCGATCACCCCTATGCATCTGGTCAAGGCGGAATGCTTCGGCGAACCGTATTCCCGCAAACGGATTGAAAGAGTAGTCCGCCGCTTCGAGTTTGTCTAGCGAGGCGTGTTCGTCTACAAGGTCGAGCGAGGCGACAACCGCACGCCCTGCGTCGGTGTCGCAGAAGCGCTTCGACGCGCCGATCTGCGCGTTTGCTTCTTGCTTGCTGATGATCGGTGCACAGAACTCAAATAGGGCTACAGGGTCCTTTGCGGCAACGACAATGGTTGCTTCGCTTTCAGCTTGCGAAAGGGCGCTTTCAACGCATGCGCCGACAAGCCGGTTTTGCGCCGTGGGACCTGCGGCAAGGGCGCATACGACCGAACCGCTTGCTTCAACGGCAGCGTCGTTTTCCGTGCGCTGGAAGAGGCGTTCGACCAGGTGGGAGAGTTCATCTGTGCGTTCGGAGGAAGAAGGAGTGCCCAGCTCGACGGTAAGGAACGTGGCGCCAGCGGATGCGGCGAAGAAGCGCTCTGCGTTGCAAAGGAGCTCGGGGGAGGCGTCGAAGACGATGGGAGCGTAGATGTCCCCCCTAGGTTGCAGGGAAAGAGCTTCGAGCATCTGGCAGTATTCGCATGCACCAATTTGATCGAGATGGCTGGCAAAAGCGTCCATAAGCGCGACGAAGGCGTGCTCGTTGCCCGCAAGCGTGGCTTGGTTCGAACGGTAAATGAGCGCCTGGCGAGTCGCACGCGCGAGAAGGTTCACCGTTCCAGGCGTTGGTGGGAGTACGTCTTGCGCGTGGACGAGCTTGGCGGCTAAGGCAATACGGAGTGCGTGGCTGCAAGGCGTCCGACCGTCCCCGAACAGTTCCCACAGAGAGGTTACCCAGTGGGGCAGAGTTTCGACTTCGACGCCGAACCCTTCTCCTGCAGCTGCCAAAGCACGGCGCACGCCAAGTACCGCAGATGGCGTTTGCGCCAAGATGACGGGACGGCGCCCCTGTTTCTTGGCTTGGGCGCAAAGGGCAAAAGCCTCCTTGAAGGCGTCATCGAGCGTTGGGCATGTCTGAATCTGTTCGTTCATGGACGCTATTGTAACGCTAAAAAGGTGCCTTACATGTCCCAAATATGGGACAAGTAGAACATTCTTGTTTGGTAGGATGCAAGTGGAAAACAGCAACGCAGAGAAAGGTGCAAAACATGTCTCAAACGAACTCTTGCCTCATCATAGACTTCGGAAACGCGGCAGCACTCTACGACCTTCGCACTTCCTTGGCAGAATCGTTCGTGTCCGGGCGCGCAGAACAGGCCTTTGAAGACGTTGCGAACCCTGCCAATCCCGTGCGCATCCTCTCTCACGTCGCTCGGCTACGTTCCCACATGAACATCCTGCTCTGCGAGAGCCTGACCACGTTCGCCCACGTCCGGCGCCTTATGAAGAACAACGGCCAGCGCCGTTTCTTCGGAACGCGCATAGACGCGGTGGCATTCGGTGCCAACGCGGCGTTTGCTCAGCCTTGGGGCCTGATGGAACTCGAACGGAGCCTAGGGGATGCAGACGGGGTGTGCTACACGGCGTTGGGCGGGGCGTATCGGCCGCGCGTTACCTATTTGTATTGGGGAGACATCTGCCGCTCTTCGGTCATGGAGATACTCGACGTGTATCGCGCGAACTCGGGCCGTACGATTCGCCCCTTCGCCCCTGCCTATCGCTACATGCTCGATCTGGCTTTCGGACGCAATCTGCCTGCAACGCCCGAAGCTCCGGCGAACAGCTTCCTTTTGCGCCTCGAGCGCTACTTCACGCCTATGCAGCGCTCCACCTACCGCATGGTTCTTGCGAACCAGCAGCGCATCCCTCAAGGCATCGTGACCGAGCGGCGCCTGCGCAAACTGTCGCGCGTGGCGTGCTAGGCGGCCCCGATGGCGGTGTAGGGCGGCTGCGAGGGGGAGTGCTTCAGGTCGAACGGCGTTACGACTCTTCGAGCTCCTGTTCGAAAAGGGCGATTATTTCGGCACGGCTGTGGGTGTCGCATTTGCGATAGATGCTGCGCAAGTGCGTCTTGACGGTGGACTCGCTTATGAACAGAGTGTTTTGGATGTGCTTCTGGCCATGGCCGGTGACCCAAAGTGCGAACACGTCGGCTTCGCGGGCGGATATCCCATGCCGTTCCACGAAATCGGCGATGGCCTGTTCCTGCGTGGGCGCCTGCCTTTCGTGCTGCATGGAGGCCGAAGCTTCTTCGATGTTTTCTCCGTGGGTATCCGCATTGGGTGTCCCTAGGGCGCTTTCCTGCCAGGATGAGGGGCCTCCGTCCGACAGGGAGGCGTCTGCCAGACGTCGGCTTTGTGGTGCAGGCGTCCCCGATGGATCCAAGGCGGCGTGGGCGACGTCCCCGTCGCCGCCGCCTTCGCCTGTGTGCTCGTCTTCGAGGTCCAGCACGAAGAGGCCGTCGCCGAAAGCAAAGCCGACTCCGACTAGGATTGCGAGCATGACTAGCGCGAAAAGCAGGGGAGTGTCTCCAGTAGCTGCCGCGACGTTGTGCCCAAGCACGTTTCCCAGGCATTCGGCAAGCCAGCCAATGGCGAAAACGGCGTATGCCTGGACAGGGGTCTTCTTCGCGGCGAGTTCGAGCACGGTCCAAAGGAGCACGTCGGCGGTTATGTAGACGAAAAACACCAGGGCCAGGTTCGCGTCCCCGTAATACCCAAGCACGAACGCAAGTGCGGCGACGCCCACCAGCAGCAGTTTGAACAGGATGGACGCGTCAATGCGTTTGGGAGCAACGAAGGCGGTCGCGACGAATATGGCGGCAATGGCGGTCGGGATGGCCAGGTAGAGGGGGGCAAGCTGCGCAGTCAGGCCGAATCGGGGTGCCAGGATGCCGATAGCGCCTATAACGAAAAAGGAAATGACCACTCCAAGAAGCGTTTTCCAGGAAACCGCCTCTCGGGCCATCTGGATGAGCGCATGCTGCGTGTCGGCGGGGCGCTCGATCGTGCGCGGTTTCGGGAGGCAGGAGAAAGAGACAAGGGGCAGTGCGGCCATTACCAGGCTTGACGCTTCGATTGGCAATGCGAGGACGACGAAGCAGCCGGCGGCAGCTACGAGTAGCGCCGCTCCCGCCAGGGCAACGATGGTGCGGGAGTTGAGCTGCGCATACGCCTCAAACCACGTCAGTATGAGCAGAATTGCGAAGAACCCAGAGACGACCAGCCCGGCATTGTGCACGCCGGGATTGGCCGAAAGCGCAGGATGGGTGCACAAAAGGGTGCCGATGGCCATGCCGGTTGCGTAGACGGATGCGGCTGGCGTGCGCCCGTTGAACGTGGGGACGACCTTGCGCAGTAGCAGGACGCCTACGCATGCGAAAACGCCCGAAAGCATTGATGTGGTCACGATGTTCGGCGTGCTTGCGCTGGAAAACGAAGACGAGAAAAGGAGTACCGTTGCCCATGTGCTCGTGAGCGCATAGCCGACGACGTAGGCGAATAGCTTCAGAGATTGATTCGCGGAATCCAAAAAGGTCATATGCCGGACGACCCTCCCTTGGTCGGCCCTATTATGCCACAGGCATCTATCGTGCTTTCGTATATAGGTAAAAAAGTTTCAAATGGTGAATGGAAACTATACGCTTCTGAACAGGAGAAACGTCAATACGGTCGATGCATCAAACAACAAATCATCCCTTTTGGACGATACGGCGAAGGGTCGGTTCAACCCTGGCGGATGGTTACGATGCACCCGAAGCGCGCTAGATTTGCACCATCGCATGCGGTCCGGAGGGGACTGCAGTGGGAAAGAAAGGAATCCTTATGGCAATCGAATCCTTCGAGTCAAAGAAATTGTCGCGCCGCAGTTTCATCTCCGGCGCCGCTGTGGCGACCGCCGCTGCCGCCGTGACAGGCCTGGTGGGCTGCGCTCAGCCCCAGGCAGCTGCGTCGTCTGCGAGCGCATCGGGAGCAGAGAGCGCTTCGGCGTCCGCATCCGAAGCGTCCTCGTCCGCCGAAAGCAGAGCGTCTGCTTCTGCTGCTTCTTCCACCAAAGCGACTTCTGCAGCGACCACTGTCGGCTACGACGGCACCGGCGCGATGCCGTGGCTGGGTGAAGCTCCCACGATTGCCGATAGCGACGTGGAAGAGGAAATCGATGCCGACGTGCTCGTCATCGGGCTGGGCGCAGCAGGCGTTCCTGCGTTGCGCGCCGCGGTCGAGGCTGGCGCCAAGACCGTTGCCTTCGAGGCATCGACCCATTTCAACAGCGTGGCATCCGACATGGCGATCCTTGGCGGCGAGACCCAGGCGAAATGGGGTCGTGGAGAGGGCTTCATCGACCGCAACCTGATAATCAGCGAGCATATGAAGGAATGCAGCCATCATGGCAGCTACGAGATCATCAACCGCTGGGCGGATGTGTCCGGCGAGGCGCTCGACTGGTTCGTGGCGGCAAGCCCCAGTCTTTACTTCGTCAAGGACGACGCCTACGAGGAGATTCCCGAAGAGGGCCAGAAGAACTACATGTTCCCGTACTGCTATCCTGTGCCCGAAACGTACAAGTGGGAAGAAGAGGACATGCCCTGCTATCCCACGTCAGTAGGCTTTTCAAGCCTGGGACCCATCATGTCCGACAACTTGCAGATTGCAGTAGATGGGGGCGCCGACGTACGCTACAGCACGCGCGGCATTTGCCTAATCACCGACAGCAAGGGTGCGATTGCAGGCGCCTACGGCAAGGCGGCGGACTCCGACAAGTACATAAAAGTGAACTGCCCTGCAGTCATTCTGGCAACAGGGGACTACCTGGCCAACGAAGAAATGATGAAGTTCTACGCTCCCCAGTGCATAGAAAACGAGATTCCTATCCTTTCCCTGGATTTCGACGCAGAAGGCAACAACACCAACGTGGGCGACGGCCACAAGATGGGCGCGTGGATCGGCGGGGCCATAGAGCAATGGCATGCCCCCATCATCCATCACATGGGAGGCGGTGCAGGCCCTGACGGGCGCGGTGTTATCGGCAACAACGGCTATCTGTGGCTGAACCTGCGCGGTAAGCGCTTCATGAACGAAGATCTTCCTGGTCAGCAGCTTGAAAACCAGGTGGAGCTGCAGCCGCAGCGCAAAGCATACCAGTTCTTCGACTCCAGCTGGCCCGAGCAGCTTGCATACTTCCCGATGGCGCATGGTGTGGCGTGCATCTACCGCGAAGAGGCCCTGCCAGACTATACGGCTTCCGGTTTGCGCATCAATGTTCGCACGAAAGAGGATATCGAGGCAGCCATCGACGAAGGGCGTTGCCTGACATCGGACACCATCGAAGGGCTGCTCGCTCAGATCGAAGGCATGGACGTCGAGACCGCAAGGCTTCGATAGAACGTTACAACGAGCTTGCGAAGGCAGGTGCTGACACCGATTTCGGTAAGGCGAGCCAGCGTCTTTTCGCTTTGGAAAACGGCCCGTTCTACGCCGCCGAATGCGGCTGCGCACTGACCTTGGGCAACTTGGGCGGCTTTGAGTCCGACGCCGATTGCCACGTGTACAACACGGACCGCGAGCAGATTGTCGGCCTGTACGTGTGCGGAGCCCCGCAAGGTGGCAGGTTTAACGTGCAGTACCCGATTAGCCTTAAGGGCCTCTCCTGCGGCATGTGTATGGTGTTCGGCAAGATCGCCGGCGAAAACGCCGCAAAGCTGGCCTAGTCCGCTTCGACGCCAACCTGGTGCAGCATCCCTCCCTGCTGCACTCCATGGGATACAAGGGCATCTCGGTTCGAGGTGCCCTTGTCGATTGCGCGTCCATGCGCATGCCCTATGCTAGAATGTCCGCTTGAACTTGCGTGCTGCCGCGCATGCACACCACTTGGGAAAAGGAAGAAGATGCTGTCAGCCGAAGAACAATTGCATATCATCAAAAGCGGGGTCGCCGAAATCGTCCCCGAAGAAGCGCTGCTGAAAAAGCTCAAGGAGGAGCGTCCGCTCAACGTCAAGCTGGGCGTGGACCCAACTGCTCCAGACATTCATCTGGGCCATGCGGTCCCGTTGCGCAAGCTTCGCACGTTTCAGGACCTGGGGCACCAGGTTATCCTTATCATCGGCGACGGCACGGCGCTTATCGGCGACCCGTCCGGGCGCAACTCCACCCGTCCACAGCTTACGCCCGAGCAGGTAGCGGAAAACGCCCAAACCTACGTCGACCAGGCGTTTCAGATCCTCGATCCGGACAAGACCACGCTCGTCCACAACGCTGACTGGCTGCTTGCCTTGAACCTGGAAGGACTGCTCAAGATAGCGAGCAACTTCACCGTGGCGCGCATTTTGGAGCGCGACGACTTCCACAACCGCTACACCGGCGGTCTTCCCATCGGGGTGCACGAGTTTCTCTATCCGATGATGCAGGCCTACGACAGCGTCCAGATAAAGGCGGATGTGGAACTCGGTGGCACCGACCAGCTGTTCAACCTGCTTGCGGGGCGCGAGCTTATGGAGAAGATGGGCATGGAGCCGCAGGTGTGCCTGACGCTTCCGTTGCTCGAAGGCACCGACGGCGTGCAGAAGATGAGCAAGTCCTATGGCAACTACATCGGTTTGACTGACGAGCCAAACGACATGTTCGGCAAGGTCATGAGCATTCCCGACGAATTGCTGGTGAAATACTTCAGGCTTGCATCCACCATGCCCGTCGACCAGATCGACGCGCTTGAGGCTGCGCTTGCGGCGGGGGATGCGGACCCGAACCAGACCAAGCGCTCGCTCGGACGCAACATTGTGGCTGCGTACTACGACGAAGCGACAGCGCAGGCCGCCGAAGACCATTTCGTGCGCACGGTCGTGAACAAGGAAGTGGACGAAGCGGACATTGTGGAGTTTTCTGCCGACCTTGCACCCAACGACGAAGGCCTTGTCTACCTTGCCAAGCTGCTTGTGGACTGCGGCGCCGTTGCCAGTACGGGCGAAGCGCGGCGCCTGATAGACGGCGGCGGTGTGAAGGTCAATGACCAGGCCCTTCCAGCGAAATCCTACAATGTGGACCCATCTTTGCTTGCAGGGTCGGTGGTCACGGCGGGGAAGAGGAAGCATTACCGGTTCGTGTAGTCCGACGTTTTGCCTAAAAGAGACAAAAGAAAGGCCGCCATTGCAGCGGCCTTTCTCGTGCACGAGGCGAAGGGGACTACGATTCCTCAGAAGAGGAAGTCTCTTCAGAAGAAGAGGACGCGTCATTTCCGTAGGTGGTTCCTTCGGGCATGGGATAGATGGTGATAGTGCAGCGTGCGCGCTCCTTCTCGATCATCTCTTCGAGGGTGGACTGGGCTTCGCTGTATGCGGTACTGTAGGCGGCGCTGCTCGCGTATCCAACTGCCTGGGTGCGCATGTATTCCAGGATGTTTTCGGGGAGGTCCTTCACGCTCGAAAGAGGTTCTTGCGGGATCTTCATCTCGCCGATTTTCTTTACGACATAGAGAGTGCTGTCTTCTTCCGAAAGAATGGGCTCAGACACTTCGCCTTCCTTGAGCGCGGCAGCCTGTTCTTTGAGGATATCGGGCGCGTAGGTGGTGAAGTCGGTATAGTAAGGAAGGCTCGAGGCGTCTTTCGCCTCTTCAAATTCTTTGCGCGCCTCCTCGGCAGCCGCTTTGTCGTCAGAAGAGAACATGCCGATCATGACATAGGGAGTGCTTTCGTCCTGTCCAGAGTCTGCATTCATGGCGGCGCTGCTTACATAATAGTCGTTGAACATAGCAATCACGTCTTCGTCGGTTGCAGACGAAGATTCATTGCTTGCCTCGGGGGCGGGCCCCGCCAGTTTCTCCATGAGTTTTTCTTCGGTGGACTGTCCGCTCATATCTTCGGCATAGACTTCTTCTGCGCTGTCGGAGGATGCGCTGCTCGAAGACGCTTCGCTCGATGAAGAAGAGCTTGTCTCGACGCCCTCTGCTTTGGCGATGCGCTCGACAATGGCGCTACGAATCAGGTCGTCGATAGCTTGCGAACGCATTTTTTCAGGGGAGTCCGGCTGATAGTCGGGGTCCTGAGCACTATAGTCAAACGACGTGGCATAGTAGGTGTTCACCCGTTCGGTGACCTCGTCTTCTGTAATAGCGGTGTCGTCCACTGTCGCAGCTGCGTTAGGGCTCGATCCGCCCGTCGCCCCACTGCCAGAGTTGCAGCCTGCAAGCATTGCCCCGCACAATGCAAGCGACAGGGCAGCAGCTAGCGCAATGGGGGCCGCAAGCTTCTTGTTGTTACGTTTCAAAACAGGCCTCACTTTCTCTTAGGCGGAGTAGTCAACACTGCTTCGCCCGCCTGTTTGCGAAGCAAGTGCTTTTTTACCTTACTGCGATTCCGAACGCAAGAGAGTGGGGCGTGGTGTATAAATAAAGTTTCAATTTTGTCATCTAATCTACCCATCATCGTCTCGGTGAAAGGCAATTTACCGTCAGGCTTATATCGCGCAGGATTCCTGTTGCAAGCGCACAATAGGATGCGTTGCGAACACGGTGAGGAAAGGAAACGGTGGGCAGGGTGGGGCGGCAGGGCGGGATGCATCCGTTTGCACAAGGCATGCTTTGGCAAGGGGCGGGCGTGCATAGGGTTATAATCGCGTTCAGCCGATAGACAATTGACGCATGGTCGCACGTGCGGTCGGGCATTACCATAGTAAGTAAGTAGGGGGTTCACGTGGCATACGATCTGGAAACGCCAAGTGGAGCGATGTATGCGTGCTTCAAGCAATTCGGCGGCATTTCGAACAAAGAGCTTGCGAGTATCGTTTTCTCTAACTCGTTTACGTACGGCGGCATTCCGCTGGTGCAGCGCCTTGACGAGCGCTCGTTTGTCACGCGCAATGTCGTGCATGTCGAGCCAGGTACGTACGGCGCAATCGCGTTTAACGACTTTACTCAGCTTGCCGACAGGCTCTGCTCCCTGCTGTTTGCCCGATATCCAGGGGAAGAGGGCAGAAGGCAGGTGGTGGACTTCTTCGTTGGCGAAGGTTGCGACCGCATGCAGATGGCCCTCCAGAACTGGGGGCAAAATGGCATACTGTACCGCAACACGGTGGTGCACCTGCAAAACCTTGGCATAGCGCTCATAAGCGAGATGGCGACGGTGCTCGTGCTGCAGTTCGTCGCCGCCGGTTGCCTGGGATCTTCTGCCGAGGCGACTGACAGGGCGCTTGGCTACGCGCAACGCTTCCTTTCGCCTACCGCACGGACGGTGGTGCGCACGAGCTACGACACCATTGCGCAACCTCGTCCAGAAGGGCATGATGCCATGCTGGGTTTGTGCCAGGTGGTCAATGGCGTCATTCGACTGCCGCCTTATCCGCTTTCGACCGACCCCGAAGGAACCGAAGTGGGCAGTCTGGCAACTTCGGCGAACGCCATCAACGACGTGGATGCAACGGTGTCCAAACGGCACGTGCGCATATTCCAGGATGCAACAGGGGCGTGGTACGTAGAAGGGCTGGGGTCCACGAACGGCACGTCGCTTATTCGCGGCGAGGACGGTACGAAGGTGGTCGTGGAGCCCCCTCGTTTGCAGCGCAGTCCCGGGCAGGAGTTCCCCCCTGTGCCCATTTACCCCCAAGACATGCTGCGTCTTGCAGGAACCACCTTTTTCGTCGTGGTCGAGATGGCTGCACGCTAACCGCGCTATTCGCCCTTAGGAGCTACTGTGGGCTGTCTGCGATGGCTGCGTGGGCACTCTTGCGCGCCGTGTGTCGTGTTTGTGTGCGTCGTTAGTAATGCTTGCAAGTGAGTGGTGCGCGCTCTACTATAAACAAGTTCGCTTCGGCGGACTGGATACGTACCACGCGCACATGCGCAATCGCTCTTATAAACGCAACAAAAATGTACGAAATATGGAGAACAGGGCAATCTGAAAATTGTTCTTGATTCTCTTGGATGCGTTCGGTAATATATCCAGTTGCCGCTTCTTACGGGAAACGGCGCAAGGTAGAAAAGAAATGTACTGCCGAGAACCTTGAAAACCGGATACTGCGAAAGATGAATTTAAGCGAGATAAAACCTCGTCGTTCCAAGTCGACCTCACTGAAGAGGCAACGACGGAAAGACGTTAAACCAGATTTCAAATTTTTTGTTTGTAGCAAGCCGAAAGGCTTGTTTTAAACGGAGAGATTGATCCTGGCTCAGGATGAAC
>JAFUCW010000295.1 GCA_017459485.1 Eggerthellaceae bacterium
AGGGGCGAACGACCGGACAAGACCCGCTCGGCAACAGGTGCCTGTAATGCAGGCTTCGACAATGCAAAAAGACACATTCTGCGCTAGACTAATGCCGAACAGTAACGGGTATGTCATGAGGAGAAACACCATGGGCAACGCAGGGAAAAAGGTGAAGGTCCACTACGTGGGGACGCTCGACGACGGAACGGAGTTCGACTCGTCGGTCAAACGGGGCGAGCCCATCGAGTTCGTGTGCATGGCCGGCATGATGATCCCCGGATTCGACCGCGCTGTGGAAGACATGGTTGTCGGCCAGAAGAAGTACGTGCGCATTCCCGCCGACGAAGCCTACGGCCAGCGCGAAGAGGCCCTGGTCCAACGCATTCCTGTCGATCAGATCCCTAACGGAGAGGCGCTTCCCGTCGGCCAGACCATCTACATGCAAACACCGGCAGGCCAGCCGCTTCCGGTGAAAGTGGTCGAGATTGTCGATGGCGTGGCAACACTTGACATGAACCACGAAATGGCAGGCAAGGACCTTAACTTCGAGATCTCCCTTGTCGAGGTCGAAGAATCCTAGGACACGTATAAAAACGCTCCGGCAGAAACCTACCGGAGCGAACTAGGCGCCAAATTGCCGAGGGGCCGCCAAGTTAGGCGCGCACTTCCGCCTTCGTGGCGCCGCAGACCTTCTTCACCAGGCGGCTGTGGGCTTTTTCGGCTTCCTCGCCCGAAAGCGTATGGTCAGCTGCGCGGTATTCAAGCGCATAGGCCATCGATTTCTTGCCCTCGCCCAGGCGCTCCTGGTCTCGATAGACGTCGAAAAGCTGCACGCTGGCCAACAGGCTGCCGCCAGCGCTTTGCATGGTCTGCATGAGCTTTTCGTGCGTGACGGACTCGTCCACCACGAAGGCCACGTCCATCGAAACTGCCGGGTAGGGGCTGATCTCGCTTGTTTCGCGTGTTGCCGATGCGGCCTTCGCCAGCGCCTTCACGTCCAATTCGAAGGCCACGACGGGCGGTGCGGCGTCGAAGGCGGCGACCGCCAGGGGATAGACCTCCCCCACCCAGCCGACAATAGCGCCTCCGGAAAGCACCTGAGCACCGCGGCCAGGTTGCAGGAAGGGTGCCTCGTTCGCTTCGAGCGCCTTGAACCGCAGCTTGGTCAAGCCCAGTTCCCCGGCGATGTTCTCGACAACGCCCTTGCCGTCGACGTAATCGTAGGCACGCGAAGGCAGGTTCCAGCTTGCATCGGTGGCACCCGCCAGCACGCCCGCGAGCTTCGCCCACTCCCAGGGCTGCTTGCGCCCTTCGGCCGAATGGAAGACGTCGCCCAACTCGTAGAGGGCAATGTTGCCCACGCCGTGGTTCTGGTTGTAGGCGCCGCTGCGCAGCAGGTTGGGAATGAGGCTTTGGCGCATGACGGACTGCTCGGCATTGAGCGGGTTGATCAACTCGACCGCTTCGCCTTCAGCAACGGCGTCCATGCGCAGGTTCGCTAGGTCGTCGGGGCTAGCAAACGCATATGTCTGTGTTTCGGAGAGCCCGCTTGCGCGCAGCGTTCCATGCAGACGCGCAACCACCTGCTCGTTCCAGCTGCGCCGCCCGATGCGCTCCCGGCCTCCCGGCAAAGTTGACGGGACGTTTTCCATGCCAAAGAGGCGCAGGACCTCTTCGTAGAGGTCAATTTCGCGCTCGAGGTCGGGGCGGAAGCTGGGCGGGACCACGTCAAGGACGCCGTCGCCCGCATCCTTCACGTCGCATCCAAGACGCACAAGGATATCCTCGATCTCCGCCTGCGGAATGTCGGCCCCGAGCATGCCTGCGCAGCGTGCCACCCGCAACTGTAGCGCCATAGGCTGTTCGCGCACCGGCCACACGTCGACCAGGCCCACGTCGACCGTGCCGCCGCACAGCTGCGCGATGAGCGCCGCCGCAAAGTCGATGTTGCGGTCTATCGGCTGCATGTCGACCTGGCGCTCGGAGCGCATGGACGCCTCGCTGAACAAGCCCAGGTTGCGGCTCGTGCGGCTGGTGTGTCCTGGGCTGAAAGTGGCGGCCTCGAGCAAAATGGTGGTCGTCTGGTCGCTCACTTCGGTGTCAAGCCCACCCATGACGCCGGCCAGGCCGATGGCGGATTCCGGCGTGGCGATAAGCGTCATGTCGGGGGTGAGGTTGCGCTCCTGCCCATCGAGGGTCGCAAGCACCTCTCCTTCGCGAGCAGCGCGCACGACGATGTGCGCCTTGCCGTCTGCGCCCGCCACCTTGTCGAAGTCGTAGGCATGAAGCGGCTGACCGAGCAGGTAGAGCACGTAGTTCGTGATGTCGACCACGTTGTTGATGGAACGGGCGCCCGATGCAGTGACGCGTTCGGCCAGCCAATCGGGCGAGGGCCCGACTTCTACGCCGCGGATGACGCGTGCTGTGAAACGCGGGCAAAGCTCCGAGTCGGCTATCTCCACGGACACCGAATCTGCCGTCGGATTCCCCGCTTCGATCAACTCCACGCCCTCGCACACGTCCTTCACGGGAATGCGGTACATCGCACCCAATTCACGCGCCATGCCTTCGATGGACAGGCAATCGGGGCGATTCGGCGTGATCTCCAGGTCGAGCACGCGGTCAGATAGCCCCACATACTGGGCGAAATCGACGCCAAGCGGCGTGCCGGGGTCCAAGATCATGATGCCGTCGTGGTCGTCCCCCAGGCCCAGTTCGCGTGCAGAGCAGTTCATGCCGTTAGAAACCTGGCCGCGCAGCTTGGACTTCTTGATCTCAAAGCCTCCGGGAAGCACGGCGCCTACCAGCGCCACTGCCACCTTGTCGCCCGCTTCGAAGTTCTGCGCACCGCATACGATCTGCAGCGGCACAGGATTGCCGCTTTCGTCCACATTCTGGTCGCCTACGTCCACCTGGGTGACCCACAGGTGGTCGGAGTCGGGATGCGCCGTCTTCTCCACAATCTGACCGGTGTAGACGCCCGAAAAGCCCGCACCGCCCACTTCGACGCCTTCGACGCCCGTGCCCGTCAGGTCGAGTTTGTCGCACAGCGCCTTGGTGTCTGCCGGCACGTCGACGTATTCGTTCAGCCACTTCAAACTTACTTTCATTTCAACAACTCCGTCATTCTTGTAGGTTCACATTCAAACTCGTAGGTCCAGCCAAAGTCAGCGAGGGAAGCGCCCGTGCTCCAGATTTCCGCGCCTTTGCGCCGTGGCGCACTTCGTACGCGAGGTGCAAAACAAGTGGGAAGATGGAGTGTGCGAGCTTCCCGCAGCGTCGGCAGGTCCGCCATTCGCCAGCACGGCGGAACCTAAAACTGCCGCAAAAAGCGCATGTCGCCCTCTAGTAGCATACGCAGGTCGGGGACGTTGTACTTCAGACAGGCGATGCGCTCCACGCCCATGCCGAACGCAAAGCCCGAGTAGACCTCTGGGTCGATGTCCGCATAGGCGAACACGTTCGGGTCCACCATGCCGCAACCGAGCACTTCCACCCAGCCGGTGCCCTTGCAGAAGCGACACCCAACGCCTCCGCAGATGCCGCAGGAAATGTCGGCCTCCGCAGAAGGTTCGGTGAAGGGGAAGAAATGCGGGCGAAGACGCGTGCGGCGGTCTTCCCCGAACATCTGGCGCACGAAGTACTCAAGCGTCCCTTTCAGGTCGCCGAAAGTAATGCCCTTGTCCACCACCAGGCCTTCCACCTGGTTGAACTGCGGCAAGTGACTGGGGTCGGCCACGTCGCGGCGATACACCTTGCCGGGCGCGATAATGTAGATGGGAGGCTCCTGGGTCTCCATGACATGCGCCTGCACACCGCTGGTCTGCGTGCGCAAAAGCACGTCCGACTCCCCCCTCACTGCAGACACGTCGCCCGAGCGGTCAACTACGTAGAACGTATCTTGCAGACCGCGCGCAGGATGGTCGGCAGGGGTGTTGAGCGCCTCAAAGTTGTAGTAGTCGGTCTCGACTTCAGTACCGGAGGCTACCGTGTAGCCAAGCCCCAGGAAAATCTCTGCGATCTCGTCGGTAATCCTGCTGATCAAGTGGCGCGTCCCCACTTGCTGGGCACGCCCGGGCAGCGTGATGTCAAGCGCATCCGAGGCAATCTGCGCCTCGAGCTCCGCGCTTGCCAGCACCGCCTTGCGCGCTTCGAGCGCTGCTTCAACCTCTTCGCGCGCGGCGTTGACGGCCTTGCCCACTTCGGCGCGCTCGTCCGCCGGCACCTGGCCCATGGAGCGCAGGTAGCCCGTCAGCGTCCCCGACTTGCCTACCACCGCCACACGCACGGCATCGAGTGCCGCCGTGTCCGCCGCCGCCGCAATGTCGGCCAGCGCCGACGCCAACAACTCGCGTATTTCGTCAACGATTGCCATACTTTCTTCCTTTCTGCCCCTTGCGGGACGTGCGCCACGGCGCCATACGCCAACACGCCGCCGATGTAGCACCCTCCGCCAATGTGCCGCCGCAGTAACGCCATCCTCACCGTTGCAGTAGCGTCATACGCTCCGCCGCAACCGACACCCGCCATGAGGCAGATGCCCATCCCGCGTTCAGGCAACAAAAGGGCCCTCGCGTCCATCCAAGGACGAGAGAGCCTCTCGCGGTACCACCTTGGTTGACAGAGAGCCCCGCTGTGTGCGAAACGACCTGCCCACTCGTGCGCTCTATAACGGGAGCCCCCGGCTTCGCCTAATGAGCGCCCACGCGAAGTGCTGTTCAGCAAAGCGGCTGGTGAAGGGAATTGCTGACAGGCACGTCCGGGCTTCTCAACTTCGGCGCCCTTCTCTGGTGTCGGAGCCACATGCCAGCACTGTCTTCGTCGTAGCCTTTGGCTATTCAATTGCAGGCTCGGAAGTATAGCGCATGTATCAAACCCGCAGATGGTACGCCAAGTGTCTTCCATATCTGCTCCACTTTAGCGCAACCTAGCGCAACGCCAAGATCAGGCAGTTGGCACACTTTAACACAAGGAAAGTCCTTGCACGTCATATGCCCCATCGGCAGATCGTCGTTTATGAGCAAACGATCCTAACATCAGCCCCCTGCTTCGTGGAGCGCTTTAAGGAACGCGTCGCCGTAGCGGGCGGCCTTCGCTTCGCCCACGCCTGCCACTTCCAAAAGATCTTCGCGCGTGCGCGGCTGCCTGCGGCACATATCTGCCAAAGTCTTATCGTGGAAGACCACGTAGGCGGGAACGCCCTGTTCGGATGCCAAACGCGCACGCAGCTCGCGCAGCGCTTGGTACAAGTCTGGGTCGACAGGAGCGTCCGAGCGCGCATCGTCCACGCTGGCCCGTCCCCGTCCCCTGCCGCCATGGACCTGCCCGAGCGTGTCGCGCAGCCTCGCCTTCTCGCGCTCGGTTTTCGTGGGCTTGGGCACTTTGAGCACAAGCGTCTCTCCCGAGCGAAGAAATTCCCTTCCCGCTTCGGTAAGCGCGACAACCGGGTACTCCCCCAGGCTTGCCGCAAGCAACCCGCGCTCGATCAGGGCATCCAAGATGAAACGGATCTCGTGGGCGGACACGTCTTCCATGATGCCGTAGGTCGAAAGCGTGTCGTAGCTCTGCGCAATCAGCTTGTCAGCGCGCGAACCCCGCAATATCCCCGTTATGGTGGTCTTTCCCACCGTGCGATTGCGCTGCGCAAGGCGCGCCACGCAGCTTACGATCTTGAGCGCTTCGGTCGTCACGTCGCGCTCTTCGAAGGTTCCCAGGCAATTGCCGCATTTGCCGCAATACCCGCTTGGTTGCTCCCCGAAGTAGCGCAGCAAGAACCCTCGCAGGCAGTCGTTGGTTGTGCAATAGAAGGTCATCTGCTTCAAGCGCTCTTCTGCAGCACCGCGCAAGATTCGCAACGTCGGACCGTCAATCTGGGCGTTTTCCTCAAGCCCGGCGGAAAGGATGAAGCGCGCCGTGTTGACGTCCTTGGGAGAATAGAGCAGGATGCAGTCCGCTTCGCTCCCGTCGCGGCCCGCGCGCCCCGCTTCCTGGTAGTAGCTTTCCACGTCGAGCGGCATGTTGTAGTGCACCACGTAGCCCACGTTGGATTTGTCTATGCCCATGCCGAACGCGTTGGTTGCCACGATCACGTGTGCACGGTCGTAGACGAAGTCGGCCTGTGCGTTGGCGCGTTCCTTGTCGGACAGGCCGGCATGGTAGCGCACGGCGGCATACCCTTGCCCTTTGAGCAGTTCGCACACTTCCTCGACCGCGTTGCGTGTGGTGCAGTAGACGATGCCGCATCTGTCTTCGCGCTCGCGGACAATCTTCACCAGTGCGCGGTCCTTGGCCTTCTGCCCCGCGCCTGCAAAGCTTTTCACCGAAAAGTTCAGGTTGGGACGGTCGAAGCTCGCGGTGATGCGCAGCGGATTGACCAGGCAAAGCTCGTGCTCGATGTCGTCCGACACACGCTTCGTGGCCGTGGCCGTAAACGCGACCACGGGAGGTCGCACGGGCAGCGCGTCCACGAACACGTTGATGCGCGTGTAACTGGGACGGAAGTCCTGGCCCCATTGGCTGATGCAATGCGCCTCGTCCACGGCTACCAAGGCCGGCGGGTGCGCCTGGGCGAACTCGACGAACGCAGGCGCCTGCAGGCGCTCGGGGGCAACGTAGAGCAGCTTCACCGCACCGTCGCGCGCCGCCTCGAATGCGCCGCGCTGCGTGGCAAGCGTTTGCGCACTATGGATGCACTCGGCCTGGACGCCTGCCTGCCGCAAAGCGCCCACCTGGTCTTCCATGAGCGCAATGAGCGGGGAGACCACCAGCGTCCAGCCTTCGAAGCAAAGGGCGGGCACCTGGTAGCACAGGCTCTTTCCCGCGCCCGTAGGCATGACCGCAAGCGCATCGCGCCCCGCCAAGACGGCATCTATCACCTCCGCCTGGTTGGGCCTGAACTCGTCGTAGCCGAAGTAGCGTTTGAGGATGTCGAGAGAGCGGCTCATCAAAACGACCGGTAGAAGCAAGAGGCATGCCCCGTGTGACAAGCGGGCCCCGCGGGCTTTACCAAGGCGAGCAACGTGTCGGCATCGCAGTCGTAGCACAGCTCGACCAACTCTTGCACGTTGCCGCTTGTCTCGCCCTTGTGCCACAGCTCGCCCCTGCTGCGCGACCAGAACCACATGCTTCTCTGTCCAAGCGTGAGAGCAAGGGCCTCCTCGTTCATCCACGCCATCATGAGCACCTCAAGCGTAGACGCGTCCTGCACGATGCAGGGGACAAGCCCCTGCGCGTTGAAGGCAATCTGGCCTGGCTGCAATGCATCTGTTTCGCTCATGTTCATCCCCTCTTTTCCATCGGGAAAAGCCGCAATCGGACCGAGTGGCCCCATCGGACTCAGCTTGCCTCTTCGGGAGCGCCCCCTACGGCGGATTCCGTCAAAACGGACCCGTGCTCAATCTCGTACATGGTACGCACGACGTCCATTATGGCGTCTCCGTAGGTGTCGCCCGGCCACGCCCAGCGCCCGCCCAGGTCGTGCACGGTAGGCGCACACCCGCGCTCGACCAGGTCGAATCGGGTGTCTACGATATCGTTGACCAAGTCGTCGGTGCTCGCGTATGCCTTCAAATGCTGCACTTGAGCGCGCAGGCCCGTGCGAACATCGGGAAAGACCTCGCCCGCGCCGCCCGCGTTCACAGCGCCCAGACCACCGAAGTTGTTCTGCTCCACGCTCACTTGGTTGCCGAACTGCAACCAGGCAGTTTCGTGCATCGCCTGAGCGAACAGCACATCTGCCCGCACGCCTTCGGCTTCCGTCTCTTCCACGCACAGCCGCGCGAACTCTTCGATGGTGGCCGCCCCTGCTTCTGCGTATACGTCCGCTGGGTAGGGTACTCCGCGCTGCTCGTAGGCCTTCGCCATGGTTTCGGCCGAAACAGTGCTCGCGCCCATGATGGCATCGGTCAATTCGGGAGGCTGCGCAGCTGGCTCGCTTGCGGGGGCAGCAGCTTCGGTTTGCTCTTCCCTGCCAGAGGAAACCGCCGAAGACGACTGGTCTGCCGAGCTGCTCGCAGAGGCGCCGTTTGTACTTGAAGACGCTCCCGCCTTCGAAGCGCTCCTGTCCGACACAGCGTCAAACCCCCCTTTGGAGCTTGCCGCCGCACTCGCCGCTGCACTCGCCGACGAGTCCGACCCGGGAAGGGAGGACGCATCGGACGCCAAGCCTTCCGAAGGCGCAGACGAGCAAGAGCACAACGCCCATGCGAGTGCACATGCCAATGCCGCACCGACGAAAGACAGTCTGTTCCAGGCAATAATCATGCTGCCCATATTACCGCGCAGCTGTCTTCGGAAACGCGCGCAGAAGCAAACGCACTTCAAGCACACACCCGACGCCCGCCTAGGATCGTGGCGGCTAGCGGGGCTCGTCACCCCCTTCGGCACCATCTTCGGCAGGGGGGTCCTCGGCTGGCTTTGTCCCTTCTTCGGATTCCCCGAAATCGACGCTGGACGGGTCGAATTCCACCGTGCTTTCGTCGAATTCGACGCTGCTGGGATCGAAGGGGACGCTTTCTGGGTCGAAAGGCTTCGCGTCCACGTTGCAGATTGCTTCGCGTATCAGGCTTGCGTAGGCGGGCATCGCGCTTGCCAATGGATGGCACCCGTCCGAAAGATACGTCCCCGGGCTTGACGAAACCAATTCGTACCAGCCGATTGCGTGCACGTTGTCGTAGCGCGCCGCCAGATCGGCAATGGTGGCGTTCGTCGCAGCCGTACCACCCAAATTGCCCCCTACGTATTCGGTGACGAAGAAGATCTCCTTGTCGGGTCCGATATGCGCAACGATTTCTTCGCCCGCAGCCAACGACATGCCCCCAGCGTCGTTGTTTCCCGTGCCGATGACATAGCGAGAATAGCCACCCGTGTCTGCGCGGATGTGGTCGAGCACGCCGTCGCTTGGGTCAGACCCTGCCCCTATCGGCCCGATCTCCAGCGCGCGTCCACCCATTGCATTGATGGTCACGCCAGGCATTTCGGCATAGAGCGCTCCTTGGCTGTTCTGCATGATCGAGTCGCCGAAAAGAATCGTGTCGGAGAAGTCCGATGCGCGTCTCACCCGCTCTTCCTCGATGCGCGCATCGTATTCGGCGCGCGCCTCTTCGATCGATTTTTGGCGCGCCTCCTCGATA
>JAFUCW010000296.1 GCA_017459485.1 Eggerthellaceae bacterium
CTCGTGGTTGAAGGGAACCACATCCTGATCCTGTTAATACGGGTGACTCTCGTTCTGAACAAGAGCGGGCATAATCGTAACCTGCGGCAGGAACTCTTCCAGCTCCTCCACATACCAGTTAGAGAGCCCAAGGGAACGGATTTTGCCGGATTCCACATACTTTTCCATAGCCTGATATGCCGCCACGTCTCCGGTACCTGGGTGGTGCAGCAGCATCATGTCAATGTAGTCGAGGTCCAGCTTTTCCAAAGCCATCTCTATCGCCGCTTCTGGGTCGTCGAACTGGCTCGGATATATTTTCGTGATAACGAAGATCTCATCCCGAGGGATGCCGTATTCTTCCATTGCCTGGCGCACACCTTCGCCAACAGCATCCTCGTTGTGATACATATAAGCAGTGTCGATTAGCCTGCCGCCGCTCTCAAGCAACGCCTTCACGGAGTTCACGCAGGTATCGTAATCGAGGGAGTAAGTTCCCAACCCTACGATTGGCATTTCGAATCCACTGTTCAGCAGCACACTTCTGTTGTCAAAATCGAATACTCCCACATCGGGCTTTTCTTCTTTTTCGCCCTCTGGGGCATCTGGTTTGCTAGTTGGGTTTCCCGCTTCCTCTTTCGCGGCAGGCAGCGAAGTCGAAGGGCTTGCCGACCCGTCGCTCTCTGGCTGAACTTCGACACTTCCGCATGCTGCCACCATTAGCACCGAGGCCAATAGAAGCATAGACAGAATCGCCTTTTTCATCTGCTGCATCCGTTTCATCCTCTTCATCCATCGTATCCCTTGGCCTGCAACATCAGCCGCCCGTCACGTTCTTAGACAAAAGCCTTTTCTACTGCAGAGCGGTTTCGAAAAAATCCTGAAGCTTGTCGAATGGAATAGCATCCTTCCTGCCGCCGTCATAGAGATCCGTATGAACCGCATTCAGGACAATCAGCAGCTCTTTGTTGTCTGCGTAGTTGCTGTCCTTCACCATGTTGGCATAGGCATCCCGGCTGAAATAGCAAGAGTGCGCCTTCTCGCCGTGAACAATCAGGACGGCAGAGCGGATTTCATTGCTGTATTGAAGGATTGGCTGGTTCATGAAGGACTCGCACCCGACCACGTTCCAACCGCCGTTTGAATTGAGGGAACGCACGTGGTAGCCGCGATCGGTTTTGTAGTAGTCGTAGTAGTCCGCCACGAAGAACGGGGCATCCTCTGGCAGCGGATCAGCAACACCGCCGGCAAGCGCATATTCTCCCGTCTTCAAATCTTCTAGTCTCTGCGCGCACATCGCTTTCTTTTTCTCGTAACGCGCCTCTTCGCTGTCTTCCGCATCAAAATATCCATTTGTACTGACGCGCGTCATGTCATACATCGTCATCACGGCCGTCGCCTTTCCACGCGTGTCGAGCGCCGCCGCATTGATCGCCATGCCGCCCCAGCCACAGATGCCGATGATACCGATACGATTCGGGTCGACCTTATCGTTGAGCGAAAGAAAGTCCACTGCAGCCATAAAGTCTTCTGTGTTGATATCAGGCGATGCCATGTACCTTGGCTGTCCGCCGCTCTCGCCCGTAAAGGACGGATCAAACGCCAACGTAAGGAAGCCTCGTTCCGCCATCGTCTGGGCATACAGGCCCGAGCTTTGCTCCTTCACCGCACCAAAAGGGCCGCTCACCGCAATAGCCGAAAGTTTTCCCTCTACTCCTTTGGGAGCGTAGAGGTCCGCAGCAAGGGTGATGCCGTAGCGGTTGCAAAATGTTACTTTTTCGTGTTCGACCTTGCCGGATTTGGGAAAAACCTTATCCCATTCTTGCGTAAGCTCAAGTTCGTCTATTTTCATACGTATGTCCTCTCATGTTGACCAAGCTGTACCTCTTGGATATGCTTTCAAAAGAAAATACAAGTTAAAGTAAACTTTAAGTCAAGCAGAATACAGGAGCCCTCATGGAATACACAATCGGGCAAGTGGCAAAACAGCTGGGACTGTCTACGCCAACCCTTCGCTATTACGAAGACGAGGGGCTTCTTTCTGGGGTAAGGCGCACTGAAGGTGGAAGGCGCGTCTATACAGAAAGCGACCTTGAAGCCCTGCGTGTTATCGAGTGCCTGAAGCACACAGGCCTCTCCATTAAAGAAATTAGCGATTTTGTAAAGATGGTCTCAAGAGGAGACGAAAGCATCCCAGACAGGCTTGAGCTGTTCCGCGAGCGCCGTGACCAGGTAAAGACACAGCAGGCAGAACTTGCTCACATGCAAGAGATTCTTGTTTTTAAGTGCTGGTACTACGAAAAGGCACTTGAACTGGGAAGCGAGGCTGCTGTTCGCGCGCTTCCTAACAGCAAAGTTCCCAAGCGCCTGCGCGAAGTCCGCAACTATCTTGGCTCGTTCGACTAATGATCATCGAGCCCTATGTCAAAGATTCCAAGTCTGCCGCATGCTGAATGATTGCTAAAGCAATTATTATATTGCTATAATGCATATAATCATTGTTATAACAACGATTGGAAACAAGTGGTTATTACTGCTCTTTCGTCAAACGAACAAGCATTACGCGAACTAGGAACGCGTATTCGTGCTGCGCGCATAGACATGCCCCTTACCCAGGCGGAGCTGGCTGCGCGGGCGGGCGTGGCGCTATCAACCGTTGCCAAGCTCGAACGCGGCGAAGACACACGGCTCTCAAGTATGTTAGACATTTTACGCGCCCTGGGAATGCTTGGCGCTCTTGACACGCTGGTACCAGAAGCAACCCCGCGCCCATCGGATCTTGCAAAGCTAGGAAAACCACGCCAACGTGCACGTCATCACAAAACCCCAACACCTTCTGCATGGAAATGGGGCGATGAACAATGAGCGTATCGGCCGAGGTTTTGCTCTGGGGCAGGCGCATTGGTGTCGTCGCCTTGGCGGATGGTCAATCGGTCGCATCGTTTGAATACGACCACGAATTCCTTGAATCCCGCATCCAGCCATCTCCCATTGTTATGCCACTAGCAGGGCGCGTTTTCTCTTTCCCCGAGCTTTCAAACGAGTCGTTTCATGGGCTGCCGGGCTTGCTGGCGGACTCTCTGCCCGACAAATTCGGAAACGCCGTAATCGATGCTTGGCTTGACGCACAAGGAAGACCGCGCGGTTCAATGAATGCAATCGAGCGGCTCTGTTACACGGGAATGCGCGGTATGGGCGCCCTTGAATACCAGCCTGCGCTCGGTCCAGCTTACTCTGCAACAGACGAGCTGGATCTTGTCCAACTTACCAAACTAGCCCAGAGCATTCTTGCGCAGCGCCAGGAATTGCACGCACCAGCAGATACAGATGGCCTAGAACAAATTATCCGCATTGGCACTTCGGCAGGCGGTGCTAGGGCAAAGGCGCTGGTAGCCTGGAACGAACAGACACAAGAATTGCGGTCGGGCCAAGTTGATTCGGGCCCTGGCTTTACGCAATGGCTTCTGAAGTTCGACGGCATTGCTGCCAATGCCGACAAGGAAGATGCCGATGCGCCATGCTATACGCGCATCGAATACGCTTACTATCTTATGGCGCGGGAAGCCGGCATTGCCATGAGTGAATGCAGACTACTCGAAGAAGGCAACCGCAGGCACTTCATGACAAAGCGCTTTGACAGAACCAGCAATGGGAACAAGCTGCACATGCAATCGGGGGGGGCATTGGCTCATTTCGACTTCAATGTTGCGGGAGCACATAGCTATGAAGAAACCGCAGATGTCATGCGCAGAATCGGCCTTGGGCAAGGCGAAGTTGACGAGCTGTACAGACGCATGGTGTTCAACGTCTTAGCGCGAAATCAAGACGACCATGTGAAAAATATTGCCTTCCTTATGGATAGAAGCGGCCGATGGTCACTCGCCCCCGCTTTTGACATGACCTACGCTTATAAACCCGGCGGCGCGTGGACTGGTTCACATCAGATGCGCGTCAATGGCAAGCGAGACGATATTTCGCATGACGACCTGCTCGCATGCGCACGGCATATAAGCTTACGTGAGCACAAAGCCACTACGATTATTGAAGGAGTGCGCAGCGCAGTGGCACAGTGGAGCAGCTTCGCACAAACGGCCGAAGTCCCTGAACAGCAAGCTGTCGCTATCGCCCAAGAACTACTCATTTAACCAGCCAAGAGTTAAAAGGCTAATCTCGCTTCTTTTTCTTCGGCTCCGGGAGCTCGTCAAGCATCGCCTCGAGCAGCTCTGCCAAAAGCTCCCTGCCCTCGGTATCGACAAGCA
>JAFUCW010000297.1 GCA_017459485.1 Eggerthellaceae bacterium
CAAGTCCGCCACATGGCAGGACGACCCGGTAGAAGTCGACCGCTACGAGAAGTAGGTCGAGCAAAAGCGTGGGGGCGCGTTTCCGAAAGGGACCGCCCCTGCGCCCGATGAAGGCATTACTCGCCTGGGGCATATGTCCCAGACTATCTTGTGGTTTACCGGTGGGCGCCGAATCCCTCCCTCCCTTGGCACCCACCGGTGCCGCTTGCTTTGCGGCAGTGCTATGCTTGTCTTGTCGCATTGGGGGTAGCTCGGACACAATAAGGCGAATACGGTCAATAGTGCAGGCGTTGCCGCTTCGGCGTGTGAATGCCGAATGGAGAGAAGGACTCATGGACGAACAGCTTACCGATCAGAAGAGCGTTTCCAGCGCAGCGGATGGAGCTACCAGTGCTACCGAAGGCGCCTTGGATGCAAGCGCCGCTTCCGTCGAAGAGATAGTTGCTGCGCTCGAAGGGCGCGCCGCGTTCTACGATTTTCTTGCAGCGCTCTATTTCAAGCCGCTCACCGAAGAGCAGATCGAAAATATCGCGCAGATGGACTTCTCGGTGTACGAAGGCACCAACGAGTTGTTCGAAGAGGGCCTGCACGACATGAGCCGCTTCTTGCGCAAGCGCCACACAGGAACGCGCCAGCAGCTTGCCGTGGATTTCACCATGGCATTCGGAGGGACGGCTGCCTGGAAGGGACGCTACGCGGTGCCCTACGAAAGCGTGTTTCGCAGCGAAGAGGGCCTTATGTTCCAGGAATCCTACCACGAGGTGTATCACCTGTTCCGAGAGCAGCGCGTCGAACGTGCCGCCGGATACGACTATCCCGACGACCACCTTTCGTTCATGTGCGAGTTCCTGGCCATTCTCTCTTCCCGTGCGGCCGAGGCGCTCCGTGCAGGAGACTATGAAGGTGCGCGCGAGCAGCTGCGCACGTCGGCGGGTTTTCTGCGCGACCATATGTTGTCGTGGTACGACCGCTTGGCCGATCTTGCCTCCAACATCATCGAGACGCGTTTCTATCGCGGTGTCATGAAGATGACCAAGGGCTTTTTCCTGTTCGACCTGGAGACGATGCATGGCCTGTCCGACGCAATAAACGACTTGGAATTTGCCTAGCGCAAAGCCCCTGGGGAGGCGTGTGAAATGGAATTCGCCCTTACTCTTGTTGCGACTACCGTAGCCTGTTTCGTCTTGCGCAATCCCATTCGCAAGGCACCCATGGTCTTCTACGTGCTTTCGATTGCGCTGACTGCGTTTTGCATCGCCATGCCCTATCTGGGCCTTCCGCGCGAAATCTGGGTGTTCATGAGCACGATTATGCGCAAATGTCTGCTTCCTTTGGCGTTGTTCGTGGTGGTCATGTTCATTGGCGTGCTGCCTCGCACCTCCAAAGCTTCGCTGTGGCTGCGTCCCATTCGCGCCGAGCTGTCTATTATTGCGTGGATCTTGACGCTTGGGCATGTGGTCATCTATTTCAACAGCTACTTCCCGCGCGTTGGGGGATTGAGCAACAACATGCTTGCATCGTTGGTGGTGGCCATGTTGCTGTTTGTGCTGCTGATTGTCCTGGGCGTGACATCGTTCCAGTTCGTGAAGAAGCGCATGAACCACGACACATGGAAAAAGGTGCAGAAGCTGGCCTATCCTTTCTTCATCCTGGTCTACGTTCACTTGCTGCTCATTTTCGTTCCTTCCGCCATGAACGGCGGCGTGCAGGCTCAAATCAACATTGCCGTCTACACGGTCCTTTTTGTGGCCTACATTGTGCTGCGTCTCTTGCGTGCAGCGAAAGGCGACGGCGTCGAGCATTCCTTCAGGCACGAAAAGTCCAAGACCGCATAGCTGCCTAGAGGCGCTCGCTCCCACAAGTCTGGCCACAATGGGTCAGAGGGTTTATGCAGCTCCAAACAGTGATACGAAGCAGGGGACGCGATAGGCGTCAACAGCGGGTTGGGGGCATGCGCAGCACCAGGTAGCGCGCACATTGCCTCGAGCGGAGCTCTGGCTCAATACGCACGGCAAAATGAATGCTTGTGCGTTGACGGGCAATCCGTGCTATCATTGCAATGCATACTTCCGTGACTAATTGGCATCAGCAATGCCCGCACATGAACGGGAGGATGACGCATGAACATTGCAATACTTGATGACGACTGTGAATTCTCGAAACTTCTGGCCAGGTCGATTGCCGACTATGCGGCGTTGCGCGACCACCCATGCCCTACCGATAGCTACAAGAGCGTATCGTCGCTGCTGTCGGTCGATCTCTCGGACCGCCATGTGGTGTTCCTCGATATCGAAATGCCCGAGGCGAATGGCATAGATGTCGCTGCTGCACTGCGCAGACGTTACCCCGATGTGCTGATTGTGTTTGTGACCGCGTTCTTGCAGTACGCACCGAAG
>JAFUCW010000298.1 GCA_017459485.1 Eggerthellaceae bacterium
ATGGGCAACGAGGTCATCACATTGGTGAAAGATACCTCGCTTGCGTTCGTGCTGGGCGTTATGGAGATGTTTACGCAGGCCAAGGCCATTGCGGCAAGCCAGGTGAGCATGGTTCCCTACATCATAGCGGCGGGCGTGTACTGGGGCTTCACGATTCTGGTCGAGTTCATCTTGGCGCGCATCGAAAAGAAGCTCAACTACTACCCTGACTAGGATGTGTGCGGTGTTGGGACCGCTTGGAGAGCAGGGCGCCCAAAGATGCGTAGGAGGACAGGGGCATGCGCGGCGAGGCGGCGCGGGTAGGACGTGCCATGAATACGCAAGGCCAAGGAGAGCCGTATGACACAGAGCAGCCGTTACCTCGTTTCGTTGAGGAACGTTCATAAAAGCTATGGCGAAAACCACGTCTTGCGCGGCGTGTCGCTTGCTGTGGAGCCATGCGAAGTGGTTGCGATCATTGGGCCTTCAGGCGGCGGCAAATCGACGCTTCTGCGTTGCACCACATTGCTTGAGCGCTTCGACGAGGGAAGCCTGTCTTACGGCGACCTTGACGTGGCGGTGGACAATGGGAGCGGGTCGGTATACGGCGGCAAGGACGTGCTGCATCAGGCGCGGCTCCGCTTCGGGTTGGTGTTCCAAAACTACAATCTGTTTCCGCATTACACCGTGCTGAAAAACGTTATGGACGCTCCTCTGACCGTCCAGAGGCGCGACGCCGCCGAAGTGGAGGATCAGGCGCGTTCCTTGCTTGCGCGCATGGGCCTCACAGGCAACGAGAGCAAGGTTCCCTGCGAGCTTTCCGGTGGCCAGCAGCAGCGCGTGAGCATCGCCCGCGCCTTGTGCATGAACCCCGACATCCTCTTCTTCGACGAGCCTACCAGTGCTCTCGATCCGGAGCTTACCCAAGAAGTGCTCAAGGTCATCCGCGACCTGGCAAGCCAGCACATGACCATGGTCATCGTCACTCACGAGATGACGTTCGCACGTGACGTTGCCGACCGTATCATCTTCCTTGATGGCGGCGCTATCGTGGAAGAGGGCTCTGCCGAGCAGCTGATCAACAACCCCACCCACCAGCGCACCCGCGAATTCCTCAACCGCTACGAAGGTTGATTTTCAGGCGTACTGTGCGCTACGACATTTCCAGGTTCCGCAAGGTGGGCCCCGGATAGGTCGGCCAGCGGGCGAAGCGAGCACGCGTCGTAGCAGATACGGGCTCCGCAAGGTGTGTCTGAAAATGAGTCGGGGACGGACCCTGCTCGGTCGTCGGCGCATGTGGCAGGAAACGGCCTTATTCAACGGGCGGAAGGACTTTCGCGCCCCTTTTCCCCGGTTTGTGGCAGATGAGGGCCTTATCCAACCGGATTCGGCCCTTAGGAGGGCCTGCGGGAAAGTGCGACCTGGGATTATGCAGAGCGAAACTCCCCATTCCCGTACACTAAGGCCCTCATCTGCCAAAGAAAAAAATTGACCTGGGGTTTTGCAAGACGAAACTCCCGATTCCCGTACACTAAGGCCTACTTTTGCCACAGAATCCGAGCGTAGCGAATCGCGCGGATAAAGAAGCGGCGGTCTCGCCTCTGATCCGCAATGGTGACAAGCCCTTGCCAAACTTAGATTGCCCAGTTGGCCATCCGTCCCGTTGAATAAGGCCGTTATCTGCTATGGCCGCTCCCAGCGGTTGCGATCGGCACCATGCCGGCTGGTGGCCAAAAGGGCCATAGAGGCGGTCTCCGAGCATGCAGGCGATCTGGAGTCGGGCAGTGGATAAAGAGGTCCAGGAGTTGGGGCGCCTTGGCCCAAGGGGCTCAGGGGGGGCAGGTGCCTCGATCCAAGAGACTTCCTGAAAATCGGAAGTCTTTCAGCCGCCATGGAGTGGAGAGAGAAGAAAAGGCCCGGGTTTCCCGGACCTGAAAGATCTGGCGCGCCCTGAGGGATTCGAACCCCCGGCGTACTGATTCGTAGTCAGTCCCTCTATCCAGCTGAGGTAAGGGCGCGCAAAAACAGCATTGGATAGTGTCGCAGATGACACGTGGGCTGTCAATTGAAAAATAAGTTGTGATGCCGTAATCCACATTCTCCAGTGCGCGGGAAGACGCACCAAAAACCGCCTACGGTGTTACGCCGAAGCGGCATGGTGCGGGTTCTGCATGGGGCGTCCACCCTGAATCGGTATAATAACCGCTTCGACCAATAGGAGGAACCTGTGAGCGAGCACCACAACATCGTACTGTACGACACCATTCAGCAGGTCAATACCGTCGATCCTTCGTACTACGAACGCTTCGACGTGAAGCGCGGACTGCGTAATGCCAACGGTTCAGGCGTCGTGGCGGGCGTCACCAATATCTCGAGCGTCCACGGCTACGTGATGAGTGACGAAGTGAAGGTGCCCGACGACGGCCATTTGACTTTGCGCGGTTACGATCTCTACGATCTGATTGGGCAGGACGGCCCCGAACGCCGCTTTAACTTCGAAGAGGTTGCCTACTTGTTGCTCATGGGGGAGCTGCCCACACGTACCCAGCTCGAACAGTTTGTGGCGGCCATTGACGAGCAGCGCGAACTTCCCGATGGTTTCACGGCATCGATCATCATGCACTCAACGCCTCTTGACGTGATGAACATGCTGCAACGTTCCGTCCTGATGCTCTACGGGCACGACCCGCAGCCTGAAGACCGCAGCCTCGAGCACGAGATAGCCACGTCGATTAGCCTGCTATCGCGTCTAACGCGCATTGCGGTTTTGTCCTACTACGCCGTGCAGTCGAAGTTCCGCGGCGGCTCCATGATCATGCATCCCTTCGTGCCGGGCCAATCCACGGCAGAGACCTTCCTTTCCATGCTGCGACCCGACCAGAAGTTCACGCCTGAAGAAGCGCGCATGCTTGACATCATGTTCACCATCCACGCAGAGCACGGCGGCGGCAACAACTCTACGTTCACCTGTCGTGTACTTTCCAGTTCCGACACCGACCCTTATGCTGCTTATGCGGGTGCCATCGGGTCGCTGAAAGGCTTCAGGCACGGCGGGGCGAACCACAAAGTGCGTGCCATGCATGCCGACATAAAAGAACATGTGTCGGATTGGGGTAGGGACGACGAGGTGGCGTCGTACCTGGCCAAGATCGTGAACAAGCAGGCCTACGACAACAGTGGGCTTATCTATGGCATGGGTCACGCGGTCTACACGCGATCGGACCCGCGCGCGGTAGTTCTCAAGAGTTATGCGAGCCAACTGGCGCAGGGCACGGAGTTCGAAGCCGAGTTCAGGTTGCTTGAAACCATCGAGCGCCTTAGCCCCGATGTTATGCGCACCGAACGCAACATTACCAAAGACGTATGCGCGAACGTAGACATGTACTCAGGGTTCGTCTACAGCATGCTCGGTATCCCGGAGGACCTGTTCACGCCGCTGTTTGCCTGTGCGCGCATTGCGGGTTGGAGCGCGCATCGCGTCGAGGAGAGCATCGGCGGCAAGCGCATCGTTCGTCCCGCCTATATGAGTACTTGCAAGGACCCGCGCCCCTACGTTCCCATCGAAGAACGCTAGTCGGGCACGGGGAAGATTCCACAACGACCGAATAGGGGCGAATGCCCCATTTGGGGTCATGGCAGAAGCAACGGCCCATCCTTGATACGCAAATCTTGTCTGGCATCAGTCCCGTTTGGGGTCGTGGTAAAAATGGGACTACGAGAGAAATCGACAAAGGCGCCACTTTGCAGCGTCCTATTATTACCACGACCCCAAACGGGACCGGCAAACGGGACCGGCAAACGGGACCGCCAGACGGGACAACGAGCCCCAAAGGGGAACGGCCCAGCTTCGATTCTTTGCACGATGTGAAACGTTGTATGCGGGGATGGGAAAAGAAAGGCCGCTTTGGACAGGGCGAAGAACCGCTAGGCAGCATCCGAGGCTTCTTCGGTTTCAGGCTTGCCCGTGTTGAGGACAATGACGGCAGCGAATATCAGTGCCATGCCGACAAGTTTCAACACGCCGGCGCTTTCTCCATATGCGAAGATGCCCAACGCGCCAGCTACCAGAACTTCCGACGTGGCCAAAATGGCCGCACGGCTTGCCTCCATGCGGGCAAGCGCCCAATTGTAGAACAGGTAGGGAAGCAGAGCGCAGAAGATGCCGATTCCTATGAACCAAACGATCAAGGTAGGGTCAGCCGATATGGTTCGAGCCATGGATCCGACATCGCTTAACAGGAAACACGATCCCATGCAAAACAGAAACGTGTAGAACGTGGCGGTGAGCGCATCGTAGCGCTGCATGGCTAAGCGTCCTACAATCGAATACGATCCGTAGAAGAACCCGCCCGCAATGCCCGCGGCAAAAGCGGGTAGGCTCATGCGCACGCCGCCGAGAACGCCTGCGACAAGAACGCATCCTACAAAGGTCATAGCAAGGGAGAGGACCTTGCGTGGCGTTACCTTTTCCCGAAACAGAACCGCGCCAATAATCATGACAAATATGGGCGAAGTATAAAGCAGGACGATTGCCACCGATGCTTCCGAAAGGTTGATGCACAGAATGTAGAAGTAGTTGTAGAGTGTGGCCCCCACGCCCATCACGGCGAAAATCCACAGGTCGCGTAAGCGTATCCGCAGCTTCGAAGGGTCGGTGACCAGCATAATGACCAGCAGCCCCACACTGCCTACGAGCATGCGGCCGGCAACGATTTCAAATGGCGAAAAGCCATCGGCAGTGAGCTTGCGGATGAACAGGCTCATGCAGCCCCACATGGTGGCGGCAGCCAAGACCAGCAAAGAAGCTTTACGATTCCCCATATCTATTGTGGTAGAAATGACTGGCGCCTGCAATCGTTTCTGCCTGCGCTCTTTCGTGCGCATCGTGTGCTGCGGGAATGCCACTGGGCGGCACTCATGCATGTCGTCTGAACCGCATACGCAGTTCGAATCATGATTGTAGTACAAGCACGGTGCATTACGGTGTAAGAGCGTTTAAGTTACTCCTGCAATTCGTCGAAACGAATCGGGTTGGTCGGCAGGGGCAGACCTGGCGGAGGCGGTAGGATTCCCGCGCTCGCTTCGCTCGCGCTCGACCACTCCGCGCTGCGCGCTCCGTGAGAAAACTGCCCGCTGGGCAGTTTCCACCTCGCGGTTCGAATCCTTCTTTCGGACCTGGGCGTTTTCGGGGGTTCGGGGGCAAGACAAACCTGGCGGAGGCGGTAGGATTCGAACCCACGGAGCCTTGCGGCTCAACAGTTTTCAAGACTGCCGCCTTCGACCACTCGGCCACGCCTCCGCATTGTCAATTCATCGTTGCAGGAAGCGGTTGGTCCCGCAACGACGGCGGCAGCGACTGCCGCACCGTTCAGGATATCATATAATGGCCTGCATGGACGAAGAGCAGGACATCGAGTACATGCACCTTGCGCTTGCTCAAGCGCAGGCTGCGGCAGCATTGGGCGAGGTGCCCATTGGCGCGGTGGTGGTCTACCATCCGCACGATCCCGCCACGCGCAGGCCTACGGCGCAGCCGCGTATTGTTGCGTCGGCATTCAATCGGCGCGAAACCGACCGCAGTCCTTCTGCCCATGCGGAATTCCTTGCCATCGAACAGGCGGCGCGCACGTTGGACGCGTGGCGGCTTTCGGGTTGCACGGTGTACGTGACGCTAGAGCCGTGCATCATGTGCGCAGGTCTTATGCACCAGGCGCGCATCGACCGTTGCGTATACGGTGCTGCGGACCCGAAGGCGGGTGCTCTGGGGACGTTGTACCGCATCCACGAAGACGAGCGCCTCAACCACAATTTCGCAGTTCGGGGTGGATTGCTCGAAGCGGAATGCGCCGAACTGTTGCGTTCCTTTTTCGCTCAGCGCCGTAAGGGCGCTCAAAGTTAGCCAAGAGTACGGGAGTGTTTGAGCATGCGGACCGTTAAAGTTATAGCTCCTGCGAAGGTGAACTTGTTTTTGGGTATAGGTGCCCGACGGGACGACGGATACCACAACGCTACGACGGTCATGCATGCACTGTCCATGCATGACACGTTGCAGATGACGCTGGTTGGACCAGGAGAAGAGGCGATGCTGCTCGAGCCAGGCGACACTGCGCAGCCCATGCGGCAGGTGCTTGCGAAGCCGGAGTCAGGCAGCGGACTTGAAGTGGGCGCCAATATGGTATGGGCGGCAGGGATCGATCCGGTCGAGGTGTCCGACGAGGCGAACCTCGTCTGCCGTGCGGTCAGGGCGCTGGCGGCAGCGGCTGGGAGGGCGGACGACGAGCTAGTGCGCGTGGTCGTCGAGAAGAAAATTCCCCATCAGACGGGGTTGGGGGGTGGTTCGACCGATGCGGCTGCGGCGCTTCTAGGTGCGGCAAGCCTGTGGGGAATTCCTGTTGACAGCGGACTTCTTGAGCAGGTCGCACGTGAGCTTGGTGCCGATGTCGCTTTCTTCCTGCATGGCGGGTGCGCGTTGCTCGAAGGGACAGGTGATGTGTTCGTACATGCGCTGGCACCTTCGAAGCAGGCTGTTGCTATCGTTCGGCCCGCAGGAGGGGTGTCCACCGCTCAGGCGTATAGCGTGTTCGACGGTATCGGCCAGACCGCTCCTGCCGACATGGAGGAAAAGGCGCGTGCTGCCGAAAGCGCAGGAGATGTCCCGCTGTTCAACAACCTGGCGCAGGCTTCCGAGCAGCTTCATGGACAGCTTGCCCATGTGCGCGAGTTCGCTGCTTCGCAGCCTGGAGTCGAAGGCGTGCTCCTATGCGGCAGCGGCGCGGGGACGTTTGCCGTGTGCGAATCCTACGATGCCGCCGCCTCCCTTTCCGCCGCTGCCCAGCGAAATGGCTGGTGGGCGCGAGCGACCTCGTTTTCTCCTCTGGGGGCAAGCGTTCTTCCAGGTTAGCCGCTTCTTGCCGCAGAGGGCCCTTCGTGCCCTTGGGGCCCATGCCGACGACTCGCAGTTCTGCGCGGAAGGGCTTCATCGTGATAGTATGTGCGTGGTCGTTATTCGTCTGCAAGGAGGGAAGCATGAGTCCGCTTACCATCATCCTGATCGTTTTGGTACTTGTCGCTGCGGCGTTCATCTTGTACTACAACAAGTTCGTGCGCATGCGCAACATGGTAGACAACGCGTGGGCGCAAGTGGACGTTCAGCTGCAGCGTCGCGCCGACTTGATCCCCAACTTGGTCGAAACAGTCAAAGGGTATATGGCCCACGAGCAGGGCACGCTCGACTCGATCACGCAGGCGCGTGCTGCCGTTGCGGACGCAAAGACTCCCGAAGAGCGCATGGCTGCCGAAAATGCCCTTTCGGCAACGCTGGGAAAGCTGTTTGCCGTTGCCGAGCAGTACCCCGACCTGAAAGCAAGCGAAAGCTTCGTGAACCTACAGAAACAGCTCGCAGAAACCGAAGACAAGGTAAGCTACATGCGCCAGAGCTTCAACGACACGGTCATGAAGTACAACACGGCAATCCAGCAGTTCCCTGGCACGCTGTTCTCCGGTCTTTTCGGGTTCGAACGCCGCAATAGCTTCGATGCGGACCTGGATGCAGAAGCGGCTCCCGTGGTTGGCTTCACGCCGCAACCCGATGCTCCGGCAAGCGAAGAGCAGTAAGTCGCGCGCGGCAGGGGCAGGTTCTCACAGGTCGATTGAATTCGAAGCTTAACCTCGGAAATGCGAACGCCCCATTGCTGGGGCGTTGGATGTTCCTGGCGGAGAGCTGGGGATTCGAACCTGAAAACACCTAGCATCTGACCTGGGGAAACGCCACCACAACTGTTCAAGAATGTTCAATCACCTGGAAACGGGGGCTATCCGGCGGTCACCGCCTGCATGCCGGCGCGCAGGTCTTCCATGTTTGGGCGGACGTAGCGCCGGTAGGTGGTGTTGATGTCGGAGTGTCCCAGGATCCTGCTGAGGTCTTCCACGTTGCCGCCTGCGTGCAGGTAGCTGGTGGCGAAGCTGTGGCGCATGTTCTCGAGCGTTATGTGCGGGAAGTGCCGCCCTTCGCCGTCGCACCACGAAAGGAACCTCTCCCAACGCCGGCGTGCCGACGACGGGTTGGTGCGCGGTGTCCATTTCCCAGGGAGGAATGGGCCGGTTGACACGATGTTGCCGTGCCTGCGCAGCCGTGCAAGCCGCCTCTCTGCGTTGGGCGGCATCGGCACCCATCGGGTGGACTTCTCGGTCTTCGTCTGGCGCACGGCGCTGCCGCCGGACTCCTTCGAAGCCGACGTGTACGCCTGGTGCACGTGCACCGCGTGGGCGGCGAAGTCGATGTCCTTCCAGTCGAGCCCGTAGCGTTCCTCCGGCCGCAGCCCCATCAGGAGCCCCGTGACAGCCATCTTCTCGACCTCGGCGTCGCCGTAGTCGTCTATGGCCTGGAACAGCGACGCCATGGCGGAAAACGTCGTTATGACCGTGGGGTTTGGCGTGCGCGTGCCCTTTTCCGGCCAGCAGAAACCCGCACAGGCCGGGTTCGACAGGATCAGGCCGTCGCCTTTCGCCATGTTCAGGACCGTCTTCAGGACGGCCACGGCGTTGCGCGCCACCTTCTCCGTCGGGCAGGCGTCGACCATCCGCTGGATGCGCATGCGGTCGATGTCGCGGACGTCCATGTTGCCGAATGCTGGGAGAAGCCGCAGTTTCAGCTCCCTCCGGTAGCCGTCCTTTGTGGAGGGGGCCAGGTCGCGCTTGCTCGGCCAGAACCACCCGTCAACGTATGCGGCGAAGTTCATGCGGCCGGAGCGGTTGCGCATGGCGTCGCGCATGGCCACGATCTTGGCCTGTTCCAGCTTCGCCTCTTTCTCCGTGCGGCACGTGACGGTCTTGCGGTCGCGCTTGCCGGAAAGCGTGAAGCCGGTGTACTCGCACACGACCCAGACGGTCTTCCCGTCGCTGAGGGTTTTCTTGCCGATCCCCATGGTAGAATCTCCTTCGCAGTCTTCTTTTTCGGTTGGCTGCATCGCGCCCCGCAGCATCCAACGCCGTGCGGGGCGCGCTTTCCTTCATTTTCTCAAAAACCCATTTCGGTCATATTGCATGCAACACCGTCGCTTACGTATAAT
>JAFUCW010000299.1 GCA_017459485.1 Eggerthellaceae bacterium
GCCTCGCGGATAAGGCCCTGCAGCTTTTCGTCGGCTTCGGAAAAGCCCCCCTCGAAGAGCACCTGGACATTCACATACGTAAGCGTGCGCGAATAGAGCGCGTCGATCAGACGGCTGTCGGTCACGCCCAGCTCTTCGTAGATGGCGCGCATGTCGCGCAGGCGGTCGAAGGGCAAGCGGAAGTCCGACAAACGCGTGGACGAACCTTCGTTGGTCTGGCGATAGTAGTAAGAGGCAATGGGAATCCAGACGATGCGCTCCGCACGCAGCATGGTGTCCACCATCCAGGGGTTGTCCGCCCAGCCAGCTCCGGGCAGCTCGCGCATGCGGATGCCGTGCTTTTCCAGGAAGTCGCGGCGATAAAGCGCCGTCCAGATGCTTGGGTGCTGTCGCACCAAGTCGGGGCTTTCCGCTGCAGTCGTCTCGCAGCGAAACCCTGGCATGTAGTCTGCCATCAGCGGCGACTCCACATGCTCTTCGAACTCGTCGCATTCGTCGAAGTAGAACCAAAACGACGACTTGACGATGTCGGGCGTGCCCCCACCTTCCAGAAACGCGTTGTCCATCAAATCTTCCAAGAAGCGCTCCCCAATGAAGTCGTCGGGCTCTATGATGGATACCCATGTGCCCACCGCCTGTTCAAGGCCCGCGTTGACCGCGCTGCCGTAGCCCCCATTGGGCTTGGAGATCACACGAACGCGTGCGTCTTTTTCCGCACACGCTTCCAAGATGCGCGCAGAAGAGTCCTTCGACCCGTCGTCGATTGCAAGGACTTCGAAGTCGGCATAGGTCTGGCCAAGGATACTGTCTAGGCATTGTTGGAGGTAGCGCTCCACGTTGTACACGGGAACGACAATGGATACGGTCGGTTCTGCGGACACTGCCACGTCCTTTCTCTTAGCCTGCCGTGCCCAACGATCGCCAAGGGGCAAACGGCACGCAGCGCAAGCGGCCCTGCAGCCAAAAGGCGCAGAGGCCCTAGAAGTGCTTCTTGTAGTAGGCGGTCGCTTCGTCGATGCCGCCGTCGAACACCTTCTTGCCTGCATCGATCACGATGCCACGCGTGCAAAAGCGCTGCGCGGTGGCGCTTTGGTGCGTCACGAACAGCACCGTGACATTTTCGTTCATCATGATCTGGCGCAGCCGTTGGATGCACTTTTCCTGGAAGGCACTGTCGCCCACAGCAAGCACTTCGTCTACCACCAGTATCTCTGGGTCGATCGACACGGCAAACGCAAATCCCAGGCGCGCCTTCATGCCCGAAGAGTAGCTTTTAAGGGGCTGGTCGATGTAGAGGCCCAGGTCGGCGAACTCGACTATCGCGGGCTCGACCTCCGCCAGTTCGTCGGGCGAAAGCCCCAGTATCTGGCCGCGCAGGCCAATGTTTTCGCGCCCCGTCAGTTGGGCGTCGAACCCTGCTTGGAGCTCCAGCAACGCGCTTACGCGGCCGTTGATCTGCGCAATCCCGCTTGTCGGATGAACCACGCCCGTGATGATCTTGAGCGCCGTGGACTTGCCGGCGCCGTTGCGCCCCAAAAACGCCACAGCCTCGCCGCGCTTGATGTCGAAGGAAAGGCCGTCGTTGGCGTTCACGCTGCCCAAGAAGTCGCCTTTGCGCTGGATGTGGAACACACCCAAAAAACGCCCTCGGTCAGTCTTGTAGAGGTTGTAGGTCTTCGTCACGTTGTCAAAGTGGATGACCACGTCTGCGTCGTCGCGCACCTTGTGCAGATGCTTCGTGTCGGCAAGCGTGGGCTTCTTTTCCGCGGGCTTGGCCGCAGGTTTCGCGGCCGCCGATTTGTCCGCTGGCTTGGTTTCGGCAGGCTTCTGCTCAGAGGGCTTGGCCGCAGGTTTGGTATCGCTCGTTTTGGCCTCGGCGGGCTTATCTGCGGGCTTGGCATCGGCAGGCTTCTGTTCGGAGGGCTTGGCCGCAGGTTTCTGATCAGCGGACTTCTCTTCGTCGCTAGAGGACATCGGCCACCTCCTTGTACAGTTGCTTGTACACCCACAGCATCAAAACCAACGTGACCACGAATACCACCACAAATCCTATGCAGGCAGCCGAGTCTTCCCAGATCCAGTACTTGTCGTAGAGCGCCGCGCGGAACCCTTTCGTGAAGAACGTGACCGGGTTGAAGTCGAGCACCGTGTGAATGAGCGCGTTGTCGATGTTGTCGACGCGAAACAGCACGCCGGAAAGCCAGAACACCGGCGTGGAAAACGCCTTCATAAGGTTGGAGACGTCCTTGGATACCGCAGACAGATGCGAAAACAGGATCGAGAAAATGTCCCAGAACACGAACATGAGCAGCAAGAGCAGGGGAACCTGGAGCACATAGACGTCAAGGTGCATGCCGCACAAAAAGTAGATGATGAACAAAGCCGCCATGAGCATGAGCTGCACGATCATCGTCGCCCCTGTGAAGATGGTGGAGATGCCCGACAAGGGGAACTTCACCTTGTTCACCAAATACGGATATCGGTGCAGCACGTCGGACCCGATGTTGATCATGTCGGTCATGAAAAACCAGGGGCTGATGCCCGCGCACAGCCAAAGGATGTAGGGAGGTCCGCCGGCCTGGGCGTTGCCCACGCGCAGGCCGATGTCGAGCGCGAACCAGAAGCAAAACACGTACATGGCAGGCTTGATGAAAAACCACAGCCACGACAACACGGCGCCACGGCTTTTTTTGCGAAGCTCGAACACCGAAAGGCGCGCTATCTGCTTGCGCCATTCCCAGTTGTCCTTGAGGATTGTTGCTAACGTGCCAAGCACACTACTCCGTTTCTGTTGCGTTCACGGCCACCTATTCTACCCGATATCACCCGCTCTGGTGCAAACCCGCAGCAAGGCTTCAAAAGAGGGCGCTGTCGTGGCTTCAAGACACAAAGCATCGTTTCGCCCCCATTCAGAGTGCGCCCGCGGTCGATTGGCCCCGTGAAACGCGTGCCATCCGCGCAGTGCGTAATCTCTGTATTCTTGCCCTATTCCAACGCGGCGCATATAGATACAATAGGGCGCACTACGTAAAGGCCGAACAAAGGAAGTCGCCATGTTGTTCCAAAACCACCTTCACGTTCGCCGCGCCATCCACGTTGTGGCATCCCTGTCGCTTGTGTGCTCCCTGTGCCTGCCCCCCGCTGCCGCCGCAGCGGACGACCCAGCACGCACGGGGCAGCCAGCAGCAGGCAGCCCCCAGGTCACCGCCTTTTCGCTGAGCGAAAGCGCGGAAGGCCAGGAATCCGCACAGCCAGCCACCCAAGCCGACACGCTGCCGGATGTCGTGTCCATTCAAAGCAACGCCAGCACCACCACCGCCGAAGTCGCAATCGATTGGGGCAAGACAGACAACGCAGATGCTGCCACGGTCACAGCGACGCTGTCCTACCAGGGCACGGTCATGCGCACCGTAACCGCCAACTTCGAGCGCACCAGCGGCGAAGCAAGCGAAACCTTCACCATGGACTTCGAAAACTATGGCAAGTTCGAAGTAAAGGTCCAATTCAAGAAGGGAGGGGCTTTGGTTGGCGACGCCGTGTCCACAACTGCCGCCATCTACGCCGACACCTACAACATCGCTCCCGTAAGCGCAACGCTGCCGGTCACGTTCTTTTCGCTCAACCTCTGGGGCGAAGGGAACATCCGCGAATCCGGCCCCGTCATCTTGTTGATGGAGCGTCCAAGCGCCTACAACTGGGATGCGCTGCCCTCCGGCATGTACGGGCTGCCCTACCTGTCCACCGAAGACCTGACCACCCAGCCCGACGTAGCGCAGGCCGGTTGGACCTTTATCGGCCGCGAAGAAATCATGGCGGACTACGTGCATGATCTGCTGGCCATGAACCCGGATTCGCAAATCAACCTGTATTGCGTGGACGTCTACACAGACCTTATCCAGCGCATCATCTACGCGAACCAGATTCCCCAAGACCAGTACCGCATCGTGGTCATCTCCGACGGGTCTGCCACGTATGCCAGCTTCGAGAAGTCCTACAAGAGAAACGGCAAGACGCCCAGCCAAAACCACGCCGACTTCGTTAAAAGGTGGACCGACGACAAGGAATACGCTTCCGCCATCGGCAAAGC
>JAFUCW010000300.1 GCA_017459485.1 Eggerthellaceae bacterium
ATAAGGCTCGAATCCCTGGCGCTCGACGGCGAAGGGACGGAGCTGGACGAGGTCGTTCGTCGCAACGACCTGGTGAGCAACTACAACCGCCCCGTGGCCGTGAAGCTGCTCTACGGCTGCATGGCTGCAACGGTGAACCGCGATGCGGACGGTCACGCCCGCGTGCGCTTCCACTCCGCCGAGACCTTCACGGCGCTTCCTTCGCCAGACTACACCGACGGCGTGGTGGCAGGAGGCCTGGCCATCGCAAGGCGGGAGCGCACGAGCTGGTCGGACGGGCACGTGATCCCCACCATCGTCAACCTCCACACGCCCAACAACGTGGGAGAGTTCAGGCAGGTGGGAAAGGGCGAGTGGTCGTACTCCCCGGGCGAGACCCGCGAAGACCTGCCGACGCTCTACGTGTTCAGCCACAACGGCACCGGAACGCTTGCGCCGTTCGGCCAGACGCGCATCACGCGCTTCGTGCGCACGCTCACCGACGACGCGATACGCTGCCTCTGGCACATGCAGGTGTCGGGCGCCTTCTACTCCATGGCGAAGCTGTGGATGACGGGGCTGACCGACGAGCAGTTCGACGCGGTCATGGAGGACAAGAGCAAGTGGCAGCTCTCGCGCATCCTGGCTATGACGGCAAACGAGCAGACCGACCGCGACCCGCAGTTCGGGCAGCTGTCCGGCAACAGCCCGCAGCCGTTCATCGACGAGCTGCGCGCCCTTGCCTGCCAGTTCTCCGGGGCCACGGGCGTGCCGCTGAACAGCTTGGGGATAGTCCAGGACAACCCGTCGAGCGCCGAGGCCATCCAGGCCGCGCGCGAGGACATCTGCCTGGTGGCCGAGCGCGACATCGAGGCAGACGCGTCCACGTTGCGCCGCGTCTGCCGGGCGGCCCTGGCAGTCGAGAATAACACGACCACGGGCGAACTTGGCGACGAAGGAGGCAGCATCCTCGTCCATTTCGCCAGCCCAATGATCAACTCGCTGGCCGCCCGCACGGACAGCGCCATGATGATAGCGAGCATCGACCCCGCCTTCGCCGGGACCGACGAGTTCTACGGCATGGTCGGCTTCGACCATGCGACTGTGGCCAAGCTGCGCAGCGATTCGGCCAGGAAGGCAAGCGACGCGGCCATAACGGCCATGTTCGGCGGTGGGGCCGATGCAGATACCGCGTAGCTACATCGAGGCCTACAGCGCGGCGTTGAACGGCGTCGCCAACCAAGGCAAGGAGGCTCTTGCCAAGGCATTGGAGCAGGTGGATTACTCTCGCCCGGTCGTGGAGGTGCGCGCCGAGGTAGTAGCAATCATGCAGCAGGCGTGCGGCGCGTCGTCCACTGTGGCAGCCAGGCTTGCTGCCGACTTCTATGACGGTCTGAGAGATCGTTTCGGAATAGGCGACGGCTTTTTTGCGGAAGTAGATAGCGGTCGCGACCCTAATGCTACAGAAGGAGCCGTGCGGGCTTTTGCTGATAGCCTGTGTGGGGAGCCTGATGTGGACAAGTTTAAGGGCAAGTGCATTGAGAGGCTGGACAGCGAAACACGCAATGCCGCAAACAAGTGCGTGTTTAGAAACGTCAAGCAGGATCCCAGGAAGCCCAAGTGGGCTAGGGTTCCGATAGGTGCCGGGACATGTGACTTTTGCATCATGCTCGCCGGCCGTGGCTTTGTGTACCACAGCGATGAGATGGCAACCCATTCGCATCCGAACTGCGACTGCCGCGTTATTCCGAGTTGGGACAAGGAAGGAGCCTCTGTCGAGGGGTACTACCCCAAAGAATACTACGATATATGGAAACATCCTGGGATCTATAAAGGGCTAGATGAAACAACAAAAATGAGCTTAGCGGCTTGCCGTGTGGCGCAGGAAAATGGCTTGGCTATATACAAAAAACCACTGGGTAGTTTTTTGGCCACGGATGAAGGCAAGCGTGATTTATTTGCACATGCAGCTCTTGCACACGGAGGAATTGCTTACACTGCGTTATCGGAGGATTCCCCCGAGGGTTACTCTAACATCGACCTTCTAATTGACGGGGATAAATGGGAAGTAAAAAGCCCGGACGGCGATAATCCTAGAGCGGTTGAAACACGACTTCGGAGGGCCAAGGACCAGTTTGAGAAGAACTACCCGAAACCGATAGAGATGGTTCGTGTCATATTCAACGGCAGGTTCTACGGAAAGAGTGACGATTGGACTATGCAGAAAATTGAGTTCGAGAAGGCACACCATGGGATTAGTGAGGTTATGTTTGTGGGAAAAGATGGAAACATTAGGTGAAAGCCCGGGCTGCCTATCCAGACCGCCCAGGCTTTCTTTCGCGATTATTATATCACGCGCCACTAGTTTAACGGCAAAACAACGGTCTCCAAAACCGTCGATTGGGGTTCGATTCCTCGGTGGCGTGCCAACAAAAAATGTATAGCAAGAGCCGCAAGGTCGTTCCCGGTCAACGCCGGGCGCGCTAGCGGCTCTTGCTTGCAATTGCATGATTAAAATAGCAAAAAACCGCACGTCAATCAATAGAAATGAGGGCAATTTGTCTAGGGTTACATGGATGCGCGGCAGCCAGGAATGGTGGCTTAGCAAGCAGCGGAAGGACGGCCGGGAGGTCTATCCTAAGCGGATACTTGTCGGAAGGCTGGACAGGCCCCGCAAGTACATTCCTTGTCGCTGGAAGATGGAAGACGAAGAGTTCGCCGTAGCCCTTGAGGGCCTGTCTGCTGTTGGAGATACAGAGTCGAGCCACTTCAACGCCGACTGTATGTTAAGCGCGTTTCTTCGTTCCGTCGGTTACAGCAAGACGGCGGATGCGTATGATAGCCTTGACAAATGGTATTCATAGGGAGGGAAGATGCGCGATTACGTGACTATGCGAAACGTCCTGATGCTTACTGCAGCGGCAAAAGGGAAACTTTGCTTCAATGACTTTCGCGGTGAGCTGCAGGATGACACCAGGCTGAAGGAAGAGCTGGTCAGGCTTGAAGGCGAAAAGCTGCTTGATGCAGACATCTCCCTTGACGGCGTTTTTGGTCGAGGGAGGAAGTGCAGTGTTTCGGGGCTCACGCCCGAAGGTCGTGCTTTCTACAGGCTTATCGAGAACGACGACGTATGGTCAATAGTCCTTGAAACGCTAAGGCAGGCAAACGTCGACATCTCCTATCCGCTGCTGAAGGAGGTATGCGAGGAAATCGTCAAACGCTACGTGACGAGCTTCATTCCCGACATCGGCGGCAAGGGGTAGCAATGGACAACGACACCAACTTCATGCTCTGTCCCATGGCGCTAGGAACTTTCTGCGACACGTCTTGCGCGTGGTGCATGGGCGTGCTGGAGGAAGGCAGGGGCCTGGTAGGGCACTCATGCGCCGTGGCAGAGCTTGCCAAGGCAGAGCAAGGCACGGAAGGCTTCGCCACAATCGTGCCGAAGATGCTGCTCCACGACGGCAGAGACTAAGTAAGACGTTCTGTTTGCTTCGGAATCAAGCGCCTGCGGGCGCTTTTTTCATGCCCTGGCAGCAGTGGATGCCAGGGCTGTCCATGCCCTGCGGAAAGCGGGGCTTTTTGTGTTACGGCTGCGGAAAGCGGCCACGTCCATGCCCGGAAAGGGCGGTTAGGAGCCGGATATGACAGATGAAACCACGGAAGGCCGGGTGCAGGAACAGGCAGAGGGCCAGGAGGCAGTCAAGGCCACCGACTGGCACCAGAAGTACGAGTCCATGCGCCAGCACTCGCGAGAGTGGGAGAAAAAGGCCAAGGAAAACCAGCAGGCGGCCGACGAGCTGGAAAAGCTCAAAGAGTCGCAGGCGACCGAGCAGCAGAAGGCGGAGAAGCGCGCAGAAAAGGCTGAGGCCGAGCTTTCCGAGCTCAAGGCCAAGGCGGAGCGCACGGAGGCGGTGGCGCAGGCGGCAGACGCCGCAGGCGTGCCAACCGAGGTCGTCTCCATGCTCAACGGCGCAAGAGCCGAAGAGCTGGAAGACCAGGCGCGCAAGCTCCTGAAGCTGCTCCCGGCATACCCGGCACGAACGGACGACGGCGGCGGCAGCGCCGCAGCGAAGAAGACCAACGCCGACCGTTTCGCAGAAACGCTGTTCGGCAGACAGTAGAAAGGCGAAGAGATGCCAGAAGACATTTCCCGCAAGACAACGAACGTGATCTTCGACAAGGAAGTATCCAGCGAGATCATCAGCAAGGCGATCGAAGAGAGCGCCTTCATGCAGCTTGCCCCCAAGATGGAGATCGCGGGCAACGGCAAGAAGTTCCAGACCATCACCGGCGACCCCGTGCCCGAATGGGTGGGCGAGACCAAGGCCAAGCCCGTGGGCAAGTTCGACTTCGGCGTGAAAGAGGTGGAGCCGTACAAGATGGCCATCATCGTGCCGTTCTCCGACGAGTTCCGCCGCGACAAGAACGCGTTATACAACGAGAGCGTCAACCGCCTGCCGAAGTTGTTCGGCCCCCAGTTCGACGCGACCATCATGGGCACGACCGCGCCCGGGCAGAACTTCGACGTCCTGGGCAACACGGCGACGGTGAGCCTGACGCCCGCCTCCGGTGACACGGTCTACGACCAGTTCCTGGCGGCCGACGAGCTCATCGGCGACAACGACGGCGTTATGAACGGCATCGTGCTTGCGCCCAAGGGCCGCTCCAAGGTGCTCGCCGCCAAGGACGGCAACGGCCACCCGCTCTTCAGTGCAGGCGTCGAAAGCGGGACCATCAATCCCATACTGGGAGCGAACGTTTCCGTGAAGAAGGGCGTCTATGCGGCAGGATCCCCTGCCGTGCTCGGCCTGGCGGGCGACTTC
>JAFUCW010000301.1 GCA_017459485.1 Eggerthellaceae bacterium
GCTGCGGGGGGAGATGGACGGCTTCGCCGCAAGCGACTCGGTCGTGCGGAGTGCCGCTACGAACCGCTCCGCCGTGCTCGATCCCGCACTGTTGCGCCCAGGGCGCTTCGACAGGCAGATTGTGGTGGATGTGCCTGACGTGAAGGGCCGCGAGAAGATCCTGAAGGTGCACGCTGCCAACAAACCGCTCGCCCAAGATGTGGACTTGGACAAGATCGCCAAGCTGACGCCGGGTTTCACTGGTGCCGATTTGGCGAACTTGCTCAACGAATCTGCGCTGCTCACGGCGCGCCGTGGCAAGAAGATTATCTCGATGGGTGAAGTGCAGGACTCCATGGAGCGCGTGATTGCCGGACCCGAGCGCAAAGGCCGCGTGATCGACGAGCAGACCAAGCGCACCATTGCCTACCACGAAAGCGGCCATGCTTTGGTGGGGCACACGTTGCCGCTGGCCGATCCCGTGCACAAGATCAGCATTATCAGCCGAGGACGCGCGTTGGGCTACACCTTGTCCATCCCGAAGGAGGATAAGGTTTTGAACGGTCGCAACGAGATGATGCAAGAGCTTGCAGTGTTCATGGGCGGTCGCGTTGCGGAAGAGATCTTCTGCGAAGACGTGACCACCGGCGCCTCCAACGACCTGGAGCGAGCCACTAAGATGGCACGTGCCATGGTTACGCAGTACGGCATGAGCACCGAACTTGGCACGCAAGTCTTCGGGCAGCCCAACCACGAAGTGTTCCTGGGCCGCGACTATGGCAACACGCAGGACTACTCCGAAGAGACCGCGCGGCGCATCGACGACGAAGTAGCACGCATTATGAAAGAAGCGCACGACACCGCCTACGAGATCTTGTCGTCGCGGGCCGACCAAATGCATCTGATGGCCAGCGTGCTTATGGACCGCGAGACGGTCGACGGTGAAGAGTGCCAGGCGTTGCTGGACAACCGCTGGGACGAGTGGTTGGCGCACGAAGCGTCAGGTGCGGTGGAGGCTGCAGCGACCACCTTAGGTTCCGCCCTCGGAGCCGCCGTTCTGGCGAACGGCGGACCAGCCGACGCTGCGGCTTCCGCTGGCGCCCAATCTGCTTCCGCCGACGGGGTCTTGCGTACCGAAGTACGCGGCGCCCCCGCCGGCGAAACCATCTCGGGCACCAGCGAAACCCTCGCTGACCCTTCGACCACCTACGGCGGTGTTCAGACAGACGCTCCGAAGGGCGCGCCGGGGGACGGTTCCGCATCAGCCGCTCCGCTGCTCGAAGAATCTGAATCTCGCTTCGCTGATTCAGATTCGTCATCGTGCGCTCCGCTGCTGCATGCATCTAGCGAGCCTGCTTCGCAGGCTAACAGGGATGGTGTTCAGACAGACGCTCCATCATCCCCCAGCGCACCCTCCTACGCTGGTACGGGGGACCTGGCGGAACCTGCGGGTGTGCAGGGGACGCCCGGACCCACGCCCCACGTTGGTGAGGGAGGTCTGGCGGAACCTGCGGGTGATGGGCCGGCAGACGGCAATACGGGGAACAAGTGATGGATGTGACTGGAGGACGAGTAGTGGATGTGACCGGGGGACGGGTGCATCTGTCACGTTCGAGAGGTTGATTGGCAGGTTCGTCTTGGTCGCGCTCGAATGTGACTGGGCACCTGTCCCCCTGTCACGTCCGCATGCGCATGCAGGTTGGACAGCGAAGAATCGAGGTGCTTTCGATGATCTGGCAATGCGGAAGGTATTCGTTCGACTCCCGGATGCCGGTGATCATGGGCATCCTCAACGTGACTCCCGACTCGTTTTCGGACGGAGGGCAACACAACTCCTTTGACGACGCTCTTGTCCATGCACATCGCATGGTTGACGAAGGCGCGCTCATTATCGACGTTGGCGGCGAATCCACCCGCCCTGGGTCTGCCGAGGTGTCGGTAGACGAAGAAATCGCGCGCACGGTCGAAGTGGTGCGCGCGCTTGCCGCCGAAGACATCTGTGTGAGCATCGACACGCGTCATGCGAACGTGGCGCGGGCGTGCGTGGAAGCCGGTGCCGCCATCATCAACGACGTTTCGGGGTTTCGAGACCCCGAAATGGTGAAGGTGGCTACTGAATGTGACGCGGGCCTGGTGGTTATGCATATGCAGGGAGAACCGGGAACCATGCAGGACAATCCTACCTACACCGATGTAGTGGCGGAGGTGCGCGATTATTTGCGTGATCAGGCGGCCATGTTGGTGGGGGCTGGTGTGGCGCCGGAGCGCATTTCGCTCGATCCCGGTCCAGGGTTTGGGAAAACGCCCAAGCAGACGCTCGAGCTCATGCGCAACTTGCAGGAGATCGTGCATCTGGGTTATCCGGTGGTGGCTGCTCCTTCGCGCAAGCGCTACGTAGGCGAGACATACGGAATCGATAACGCGGCCGACCGAGACGACGCGAGTGCCACTGAAGCGCTTATGGCTTGCGAACTGGGCGCGTCGGTCGTGCGCATGCATAACGTTGCAGTGACCGCCGCCATGCTCGAGCATCTGCGTCCGTACTGCGTGCTCGCACTGGGTGCAAACGTTGCCCTGGTGGGCACCGACGACGAAGTCCAGGAGGCGCTTGTCGCCCAGCTCAACCAGGCCATTGCCGAATTGTGCCAGCTGCCCGATTCCCAGTTGATCGACGTGTCCAGCTACTACGAAAGCGAACCGGCATATGTGGAAGACCAGGCAAAGTTTGTGAACACGGTAGCGCTCATGCGCACGTCCATGGCGCCGCGCGACGTGTTGCGTGCTGTGCATGTTATCGAAGATGGCCTGGGGCGCGTACGCACGCTTCGTAATGGCCCGCGCACCTGCGACATCGACATCCTGGACTACCAGCTCTACGTGTCCAACGACGAAGAACTCACCCTGCCGCACCCACGCATTCTCGAGCGCGACTTCGTGGTGAAGCCCTTACTCGAAATACTGCCCAACCACGTGCTTGCAGACGGCACGCAGGTTACCGCCGACCATGTCACTCTTGGCTGGGCCAGCAAGCTCAAATGACGAACTAAACCAGGTGCAATCTATCATTTGATGCGTCTTGCAACTACGCTTCGGCACGAGCACGCTCTTCTTCAAGCACGCGGCGCACAACGCGTTCGACGCGCTGCTCTTCGTTGCGCTTCGACACGGCCATGCCGACAAGAGAGGTAACCGCCTGCACGGCAACTACAGTGACTCCAAGCGCGATGAGCGCGCGCTTGCCAAGGAGCTTGTAATTCTCTAGAGTCGTCGCGCCTCCCTGCTTCGCAGCCAACTTGCTGACGCGTTTCATGACAAAGCCGGCTTTGTCGCCGATAACGTTGCGGAGCGCATTTTCCAACTGATATTCAACGAGGGATTCTGGCATCAAAAAACTCCTCTCATTCCCGTGGGCTCTATTGTAAAGGAACTGCTGCAAAGGTACAGGCGCGGACAGGTTTGGAGCAGAGGGTTGGCTGGCGAAGGGAAGAGACTTTTTGCGGGGGAAATGGAGGGATGTTCGGCCTTATGCGAAGCATGGAAAAAAGACGAAGTAGTGCATCGTATAAGTAAAGTAATGCGCTCTTTATGAACGCAGCGTATACAGGCGTCTGCGAGCGTAACATAGCCTGCTGCTATGGAAGAAAGATCGCGACAATCAATCGATGCATCATCTGCAAGCATTGCCCCATCCAACGCTGTGGAAGACGCATCTTCGGACCTGTTCGGCGCCGACGAGACGACGGGCGCTCCTGTGGGACAGGACCCCCTCAACCCTGGACGTGACGACAAGGTCAACCGCATGGGGACGGACTCCATTCCTCGCTTGATCACCGAGTTCGCCATCCCGTCGGTTGTGGGTATGGTGGTCAACGGTGCTTACAACATCGTCGACTCCATCTTCCTGGGGCAGGCCATCGGCTATATTGGGCAGGCGACCATGACGGCGGCCAACCCCATCATGATCGTGTTCATGGCCATCTCCATGCTCATCGGCGCGGGCGGTAATGCGCTTGCGGCCCTCCGCTTGGGGCAGGGCGACCGCATTGGCGCCGAACGCAGCCTGGGCAATACGGTAACGCTTTCCATCATCATCTCTGTGCTGGTGGCAATCCTTGCGTTCAGCCCCGCCATCAATGGGTTGCTCACTCTTTCCAGCGCCACGCCCGAAGTGTGGGACGGAGCGCGCGTGTTCATCCAAATTCTGTCTGCAGGCTTCATCCTGCAGTGCATCGGGTTGGGCGTGAACAACTTCATTCGTACCGCCGGCGCGCCCATCCGTGCTTTGCTCACCATGGTCATCGGAACTGTGGTGTGCGTCTTGTTCAACTTCCTGCTTGTTATGGTGCTTGGCATGGGCGTGGTGGGCAGCGCGCTTGCCACGCTGGCAGGGCAGGCGGCCTCGTGCATCAGCGTGCTGTGGTATTTCATCTTCACGAAAAACGTTCCGTTGAAGCTGCACTTGCGCTACATGCCGCTTGAGGGTCGCACGGTGCGGATGCTACTCTCGCTGGGCCTTGCCAGTTTCGCCATGCAGGTGGGCGCGGCCATCCTCAACCTTGTGCTCAACCATCAGCTGGTGGTATACGGCGACATGCACGCCATCGGCGCGGAGGCGGCGCTTGCGTCGATCGGCGTGGGGCAGCGCATCGGTATGTTCACGGTGTTCCCGCTGATCGGCGTTGCCATTGCTATCCAGCCGCTGCTTGGCTATAACTACGGCGCACATCTGTTCGACCGCGTGCGCAAAACGCTGTGGTATGGCATCGCCGGCGCCACCATCATCGCTGTGTTCATGTGGGCGGTGGTGCACCTGTTCCCCACGCAAATCGTCAATCTGTTTGGCCTGACCGACCCAGAACTGCACGACTTCACGATCTTTGTGCTGAAGGTCCAGCTGATGCTGCTGCCGGTCGTGGGATTCCAGATCGTGGGCTCGAACTACTTCCAGGCAACCGGCCAGCCCGCCAAGTCGATCTTCCTTTCGCTTACGCGCCAGATCCTGTTCCTGGTGCCCCTGATGTTCGTTCTTCCCGTTGCCATGCCGGCGCTCTTCCCGCAGTACACGGGTCTGGACGGCCTGGTGTTCGCCATGCCGGTGGCGGACTTCCTGGCAACGTTCACTACGGCCATTTTCGTCATCATCGAGCAGCGCCGTATCAACGCTCTCGAGGCGGGCGAACTGCAACTCGGCGAATTCTAGACGCGCCCCGCGTCGCCGGCTCCTTGCGCGAAGAGCTGTGCCCGTGTGCACGTTGTGCCATGCAGAACAGGCGGCCGCCAGAAAGCA
>JAFUCW010000302.1 GCA_017459485.1 Eggerthellaceae bacterium
CTATTCCCGCGAAGAAATAGACGAGAGCGAAGCGCAGGGACCCAAGGATTTCTTCCAAAGTGAAGCCTACGTAGCACAGCGTGACCATGTTGCAGAGCAGGTGCATGATGTCGCCGTGCATGAACATGGAGCTGACAAGGGTGAAGTAGCGTCCTTCAAGAATTGCCTGGGGCGTGAGGATGCCCGCGTTGTAGGCGCTGTAGCCTTGGGTCATGCCCAGCACTTCGAGCACGACGAACACGATTACGCATACGGTGGCAATCGCAATGGTGACGGGATAGTTTTTCGCATGTTCTAACACACTTCCATTGTATGACAAAAGTTGAAGACCAAGTGTGGCGATATCTTGTCCAGGTGCAGGACGGTGCCGGCTTGGCAAAACAGTTTATGCGGAAGCGGACTCCAGTAGGGCGAGCACGTTTTCGCGGGAGATGGCAGTTGACCCCACGGCTTCGCCCCCGATAACGGATTCAGCCAGGTCCTGCTTGGCATCCTGCATCTCTACGATGCGCTCTTCGATCGTGTCCTTGGCTATCAGGCGCAAGACAGTCACGTCCTTGGTCTGCCCGATGCGGTGCGCACGGTCGGTCGCTTGGTTTTGCGCAGCCAAGTTCCACCAAGGATCGTAATGGATCACAATGTCGGCCGCAGTCAGGTTCAGCCCCACGCCACCTGCCTTCAGAGAGATCAGGAACACTTGGGCCTCTCCGTCCTGGAAGCGCTGCACTAGCCGCACGCGTTCCTCCTTGCTCGTGGCTCCCGTGAGCATCAAGTGTGCTATGCCTTCGGAGACAAGGCGCGGCGCAATGATGTCGAGCATGCTTGTGAACTGCGAGAACAGAAGCACCGCATGCCCGCCTTCCACAGCAGTGCGCACCAGGTCGATGCAGGTTTCGAGTTTCGCGGACCCACCTTTGTAGTCCTCGTAGAGCAGGCTGGGGTCGCAGCAAAGTTGGCGCAACTTCGTAAGCTCCGCCAGGATTTTCAGCTTCATGCCCGCGAATTCTTCGGGCATTTGGTCTTGGAGCATAAGGGCTAGTTTGTCGGCGTTGGACCGATAGAGCTTTTCCTGCTCGCCTTCCATGCGGGCGAACACGACGGACTCGTTTTTGTCGGGCAAGTCGGAGAGCACGTCGGCCTTCAAGCGGCGCAGGATGAAGGGTCCCACCAGGCTCTGCAGTCGTTTTGCTACCGCTTCGTCCCCGTTTACGATGGGGGTGGAAAAGCGCCTGTTGAACGAGTCCAGGCTTCCCAGCACGCCCGGCATCAGGAAGTCGAAGATGCTCCACAGCTCTGCCAGGCGGTTTTCTATGGGCGTGCCCGTAAGAGCGAAACGCACCTGCGCTTTCAGCTGTTTGGCGCTCTTCGCCGCTTTGGTCGCGCTGTTCTTCACGTATTGCGCCTCGTCGAGGGCCACGCAGGAAAACTCCTGTTCCGCATAGGCGTCTACGTCGCGCTTGAGCAGGTCGTAGGACGTTACAAGCACATCGTGGCCCTTCGCCTGCGCCACGGTTTTCGTGCGCATGCCCTTCGGCCCCACCACGGCCACAGCGTCGAGCTCGGGCGCGAAGCGGGCAATCTCTGCCAGCCAGTTGTACACGAGCGACGCTGGGCACACCACAAGGGCCGGCAGTTGTTCACCAGCTTCCTTGCGGGCGAGGAAGTAGGCAATCAGCTGGAGCGTTTTGCCCAGGCCCATGTCGTCTGCGAGGATGCCGCCGAAGCCCGCCGTGCCCAGGGTCGAAAGCCACTTGAAGCCTTCGATCTGGTAAGGGCGAAGCACGCCGGCTAAATTGGCAGGTACGTCGAAGTCGGCTTCGGCAACCGCTTCGAAATCACGCACGATCTTGCGGAAGGCTGCATTGCGCTCGAAACGGATGCCGGTTGCGCGTTTGATCATGGCGTCGACGAACAACGTGCGGTTGGCGGGAAGGTCGTGCGCTCCTTCGACCAGATCGGCAGCGCTGATTCCCAGGCCATCTGCCAGTCCCACGAGCGCACTCACGCTGCCATCGAGCGAGAATATGTCGCCGTTCGCAAGCCGAACGTAGCGCTGTTTGCGCTGGTAGGACGCAAGATATGCCATGAGTGCAGCAGGGTCAAGGTCAGGGGAGCTTACCTGGATGTCAAGCAGTCCGCTTTTTATGCTTGCTTCGACGTTGACGCTGGGGGCCTGCCTGACCGTCACGTTGCGAAGGCGCTCGGAGAGCATCACGGTGCCAAAGTGGGAAAGCTCGCGCAGGCCGTCGGCGAACAGAAGGTAGTAGGCTGCGTCGTCGTCTTCGGCGAAGCAGGGGTCGTTGGGTTGGCCGTAGCCGTCTTCTCCGGGACGCGGTGCCCATGTCCGCTTGTTGTAGTAGTTATGGTAACGTGCGGAAATGGGGTGGGCGTAGTCGGGGTTTTCGCAGTTACCTTGCGGGAAAAATATGCGCACCGTTTGCTGGACGGCAATTTCGCGTGCGACGTCGCGGGATACCTGGTCTTCGCGGACGGGTTCGAACAGGCCGATGGTTTCGCTGCCGTAGTCGACCTGCGTATGGCAGACGATATAGCCGTCCTCTACACCGATGCGGAAGGTGAATTCGGGCACGGGCGGCAATACATCGTCGATGCCTTCCGGGAAGGACACATCGGTCAACTCGCGCAGGGCGGGCAGCACCGATGCGCAAAACGCGGGCATGTCTTGGTTGCGGATGTGCAAGACGTTGGTGCAGGGCAAGAGGGTTTCGCAGAAGACCCCTAGTTCCCGTGCGAAGCGCTCTCCCGTTTTCCACACAGCCGAGTCGTCCATAAGAAAGAGGCTGTCCGTGCCTCGGACGCACTCGATGGTGCCGGGATAGATTGCCAAGTCGAAGTCGCCTGCATCGCTTTGCGCAATGACGACCTGAAGCTTGGGCTCTCCTGGACGAACCGGAAGGGTGTGCTTTTTTGTGGACCGCCCTTCGTAGTAGTTGTAGGTCTTCTCCTGGAACACCACCTTGGTCCCTTCGGCTATGCCGAGCACTTCTGCCAACTGCTCTGACGAAAGCGGCAGCGTTTTGGTGCTAAAGGAAGGGCTTTTGTAGTACGACCGGCTTTCCTGCGCAGCATAGAGCGAAAGCTGCGCGTTCACGAGCGGGGCCAGGAATTCCAGCAGCTCGTTTGCTTTGTCGGAAAAGGCGCTTCGGCGGTGCACGAACGAAAGATTTTTGCCGTAAGCGAAAAGGGTGCCTTCCTGCCATGCGTTTACCAAATCCGATATGCGCTTGACGGCATAGGACGACTTGCCGCGCGATATCTTCAGGCCCAAAGACCACATGTCGTCGTAGTAGCGGCTGTAATAGCTGCGCGAATCGGCACCTTTGAAAAACGTGCAGGACAGTTCGACGGGAGGCTCGCCGGAATGGTCGTTGGCGTCTTCTGCGTCTGGGGTCATTCTGGCTGCTCGCTGTGCAAGCCCTGCATAGCGCGCCACCACCTGTTCTATTTGCGGACTGGTGTAGTCGTATGGGATTGCCTTCGGCTTGCTTGCTGTTTTCGCATTCATGCTTGCGGAAGGCGTTTCGACAATGTGCATAGCGCCAATGTGGGAGAGGTATTTGAGCGCAAGGGCGACTGTGTGCTTGCACATGCCCGAATATGCAGTGTGAGCGGGGCACGTGCAGCCGTAGTCGGCCACGTATTCGTCAGGGGAAAAGATGGCAATGTAGGCGTCGTAGCTGGTGCCCGTGCTGCCAACGACGGTGCCCGAA
>JAFUCW010000303.1 GCA_017459485.1 Eggerthellaceae bacterium
ACATGAGCGTGTCGTGCGACTGCGAAGGTACGGCGGCGGCCCCTGTGGTCACGCCCAACGTTGGCATTCTGGCCTCCACGGACATCGTGGCTATCGACGCCGCGAGCGTGGATTTGGTGTATGCGATGTCTGCCGAAGACAACCACGACCTTGTGGAACGCATAGCAACGCGCCATGGGCACCGCCAGATAAGCTAAATGCACGAGCTCGGCATGGGCAACTGGCGCTACGAGCTGGTCGACATAGACAACGGCGACGCCGTCATCCAGCCAGCGGATGCCGTGGAAGGAGTCGTGCCTTTCGAAGCGTAGTATTTGCGGCGAATGCAATAGGCATGGGACATTACCGAAATGGTCGAGACTGCGGTTGCGTGGCTCACCGAGAACAGCTTCTAGCGTTCGTATCCAATAGAGGGGGCAGTGCCCCCGTCCCCGCAAAGACTATCTATTCCGAAAGAGCAAGAGGGGAGCAATTATGGTGCCAACGGATTTATCCGCATTCCCAGTGGGCGAGCCCAACACTGCCTTCGCGCAGTACTTCATCGGACAAAGCTACCTTGCGCCGCTTTCCACGGAGCAGGTGCCCATCTTCAACGTCACCTTCGAACCGGGGTGCCGCAACAACTGGCACGTCCATCATGCGTCGTCCGATGGCGGGCAGATGCTTGTCTGTGTTGCTGGGCGCGGATGGTACCAGGAATGGGGAAAGGAGCCGCGTGCGCTTCGCCCGGGCGATGTGGTGAACATCCCCGAAGGCGTCAAGCACTGGCATGGTGCCGCACGCGACAGCTGGTTCCAGCACCTGGCCGTCGATGTTCCTGGCGAGGACGCGCATGCCGAATGGCTCGAACCCGTCGACGACGAACAATACGGGAAGTTGACCTAGGCGGTAGTTACGACGAAGGCGTCAAATTTCCGAAAATATGGCCTCCGTTCTACAGGGAACGTCTTACTCATGCTGTCGTAATTGCGGCATGACTCGAGCCGAAGAACCGGCTCGGAAAGATATGGATGATATATTCGGAAACCTTTGATGGAACATTCGGAAAAACACGGGTGGAATATTCGGAAAAACATGGGTGAGGCACCGGAAGCTTCTTGAGCACAGCAACCCCCCATCCACTGCTAACTATCGAAAATAACCATAGTCGGATATTTTCGAAAGGGAAAATATCTATTAACAGATATTTACGAAAGAAATATGGTACAGTCCTTTCAAGAAGGAAGGAGCTCCATGCTTGAAAGGAAAATCCAAGCACAACTTGTTGGCTGGAAAGCAGCGCCAAAAAAGAAATGCCTTGTTGTTCAAGGTGCCCGCCAGGTTGGCAAGACGTTTGCTGTCGAGCAGTTTGGAAAAGAGCACTATTTGGAACTTCTTACTATCAACTTCAAGGAAACCCCAAACGAGGCGGCCGTATTTCAGGGCAGCCTTTCGGTCGACACAATGGTTACTTCCCTGAGATTTCGCCACCCCGAGCTTGTTATTACGCCAGGGCGCACCCTGCTTTTCTTCGACGAAATACAAGAATGCCCAGAAGCTATTACGTCCCTGAAGTTTTGGACCAACGATGGGCGCTACGACGTAATAGCGTCTGGATCCATGCTCGGCATAGACTACCAACGACCCAGCTCTTATCCCGTTGGCTATCTTGACTACCTTACGCTCAAGGGGCTTGATTTCGAAGAGTTCCTTTGGGCACAAGGTTTGAGCAAGGATCTTACGGCGTCGATAGAGCTCTATTTTAGGAATCGCGAACCCGTGCCATCTGCCGTGCACGACCAGCTTGCTATGCACTATCGTCTGTTCTGCGCGCTGGGCGGGATGCCCGAAGTGGTTCAGACCTATGAGGACACGAAGGACATGCGGGCAGCCGATGCCATCCAGCGGGCATTGCTGCAAGGTTACTTATACGACATAGCACACTATGCAACCGCACAGGAGAAGATTAAGGCGGAACGCTGCTTCCTCTCTATAGCCGGACAGCTGCTGGGAAAGGAAAACCACAAGTTTCAGTATAAGCTCCTCGAAAAAGGGTGCAAGGCAGCCAAGTACTATTCAAGTATCGACTGGTTAACGCGGGCAGATATCGCCACGGCAAGCACGAACGTTACAGCGGCAGCCTTCGACCTTGTCGACTATGAAGTGGAGGGAAATTTCAGGCTCTACTGCACCGACCTGTCGCTCCTTTTGGCCATGCGGGACTTCGGAATCAAGCAAGCCATTGTCGAGGGCACTCTTTCTGGAAACACGAAGGGCGGCTTGTACGAGAGCTTTATCGCCGATGCCTTGCACAAAAGCGGTCATGTCCTGCACTTCTATCGCAACGAATCAACAAAGCGCGAGGTGGATTTCCTTGTGCAGAGGGAAGGGCGCATTATTCCCATAGAGGTAAAGGCGGGACGGGCAGCTGCCAACTCTCTTAGTAGGATTGTGAGCAACAATCCCGAAATAGACGCTGCATATAAGATTGCAAATGCCAACGTAGGGATAAGCGAGGATGGTGTGGTCACCATTCCGCACTATATGGCGATGTATGTGTAAGAGCGCTTACTCGGTTTCCTCGTTGCGCAGCGTCCTAGTATGGGATGGTAGCCGTACCTGTGAACCGATCGAAATAGGGTAGGGCCAGAGGCCAAGGCTACCCTGCAACCACCCTGTAAGAGCGAATGCGTTCTTTTGCCAGCTGGGGCTCCAGCAGCCCCACCGCAACAAGCGCCGAGCATCAGTTACTGATGGCTCGGTTGCTCATGTTGAACACCGCTGCCATCTCTGTGAGCGTGAAATACTCGACGCATTCCTCCATCAGGTCGCAAACGGCGCATGCCGCGTACAGCCTGAGCGCTTCGGCGCCGCTCGCCAGCCTCCCACCCACGTGCCGATCGGCTTGTTCGCGTCGAGGGTCTTGCAGAAGTTCGCATAGCTGAACTCGAACATGTGATTTCGTCTTTGGCAATTTGAGGGTCTAATCCTGGTATTTCGGCAGGTGAAGGGCTGTATTCGCCAGACTGCGTTTCTGGTAATGCGCAGGTCCTGTGGACCCGGCTGCAAAATTGCGCCTTCATCTTGTCCTTCAAAAGTGCACGTGCACAGGCAGGGCGCTTATAAACCACCTACTTGTGCTTAACGACCACCCGCCGCTTATTATTTACGACGAAGACAGAATGCCATATTACGGTGCCATGGAAATCTGGAACGAAGAGGCAGACCTTGGGCCCATGAAAGAGCTCCTGAAGGTTGAGCTGGTTAAAACCTGGACAAGGTAATTGTGTAAAACCCTAGGCTGTACCGCACGGCGCTATAATTTCGGAATGTATCATGGGTGCTAAAGAGGTACACGAACTATGAAGCGGACGACAGCAAAGGAAATACGTGCGGATTCGTTTCGCGAGCTGGCGGAACGCAGGGCGGTCGACCGGATTACCATCAAGGACATCACGGACAACTGCGGATATTCGACGGCCACGTTCTACCGTCAGTTCAAGGACAAGTACGATCTGATCGCCTGGGATTACACCCGCGATCTGGCTGCCATTATGGCGCAGCTGGGCGAGGCAGAAAGTAACTGGAACCAGACGCTTGCTGACGCCGCACACTTCTTCGACAACAACAAGGAATACTTGGCTAATCTTTTCCTGCATACCAGCGGGCTGGATTCTTTTATTTCCTACATGCGCGAGATTAATTTCGACAGCCTGAAAAACAGCGTGAAGAAAATAACGGGGCAGTCGAAGCTGGATGCCAAGCTGGAAATGTACATTAGGGCTTACGTTTTGGGCAATGTTCAGTTCACCTGCGAATGGATACTGGGGGAGCATAAAGGTGGTCCCGCAGTCCTGGCAGATGTGTATGCCAACACGCTCCCCGAAGCCTTGAAGCCCTATCTTGCGTAAATAGGGAATATTGATCTGACTTTGGGGCGCATTCGGATTCTGTTGCTTTAGACGAACGAGAAGGATTTACCCAGTTCAGACAGCAGTCTCCCTTTGTTGGCACCAAAGATAGCCACCTGGAATTACACGCGCAACGCAGGTCAAAATGAGAGAATTCCGCCTGTTCTTCTCACAATGAGACAGACGCCCTTGTTTCTGAATTGAACGCCAATTTGCGATGCGCACAATTTAATTGTGCACAATCAAACAGCGCACAACTAGTAACTTTTGAATGGAGGCATACCATGGCAAACGAAAAGATTATCGAAGGCTTACAGGCAATCGTAACGGGGCTTTCCCAGCAGGCGGATGGCCACGACGTGCAGTCGCGCATCTTTGCAAGCGAAGGCTTCACCAAGCTGGCAGAAAAGTACGCTGAGCACGCAACGGAAGAGCGCGGTTACGTGGTTAAGTGCATTGACCGCATTCTCGACCTTGGTGGCGAAGTGAAGGTGGAAGAGAAGGTTGCCGCACCCGTGCACACCGACCCCATCGAGTGGGTGAAGTACGACCTGCAGGTGTCCAAAGACGGTCTTGCCTGGCTGGCTTCTATCGTGGAAGAAGCCCGCACAGACTACACCACTTTCGACATGCTGAAGGAATACTACGTGGACGAAGAAGAAGATATGTATTGGGGCGAAGCCCAGCTTGAGCTGATCGAAAAGATTGGTGCACAGAACTGGCTTCTTCAGCAGCTGTAGGCAACAGAATCACGAAGAGGGCTGGCGCGAGGCTGAAGGCTGCCAGCCCACGTCTTCTTTAAAGGAAATACGATGAGCACGGCAACCATCGCTCAAAAAGGAACCACCTATGACTGTCTGCGTCTAGAAAACCAGATTTGTTTCCCCTTGTACGCGTGCGCCAAGGAACTAACGCGGCAATACCGCAAGCCGTTGGAAGAGATAGGGCTTACTTACACGCAATACATCGCGATGATGGCGCTTTGGGAATTTGGCAGCATGACGGCGGGCGAGCTGGGCGAAAAGGTTCACTTGGATTCAGGTACTTTGACTCCTTTGCTCAAGCGGCTCGAAAAGCAGGGGTTGCTTACCCGAACGCGGCTGGAAAGCAACGAACGCAAGCTCATGCTTTCCCTTACCAAGAAAGGCGAAGCGCTGAAAGATGCGGCCGCGGGCGTGCCGTCTGCGATGGATGGGTGTATTAAACTTGCAGACAACGAGATTGCGCAGCTAAAAACCTTGCTTGACAAAGCCCTGCGCTCAATGGAGGTGTAAAACATGGAAATTAAAGCAGTGAAGTTTCGGGACGGCGGCTTTTACACCCAGCCTTTCATCTTCGGCGGAGAAGAAGGGCAGGATAAGTTCGATCCGCAGATTCGCTACCGGGGAAGCTTGCAGAATTACCTTATCGACACCGGTGAAGAAGTGATCCTGGTCGACACCGGCCTGCCCGCGGGAACGCCGGAAGAAGTGCCGGACGAGACGAGCGCTCTCTACACCGGCAAAGACGTGAATAGCTACATGGATGCGTTCGCGGCGTTGGGGTATGCACCCGAGCAGGTAACGAAGATCCTGCTCACCCACAAGCACGGCGACCATTCCGGCGAACTGAAGTCGTTCCCGAATGCCAGATTTACGTCAACGAAGAGGAGTTGTCTGCCGAAGAGCTGCAAGGTATCGAAAACCTCGTGCCCGTGGCATTCACGGATGGCGCCTACTACAATTTCCCGGAAAGCCAGAAGATCTGCGACGGCGTCTACATGGTCAAGGCCAAGGGGCACACGAACGGCAACAGCCTTATCGTCGCTGAAGACGGCGGCCTGTTCTATATGTTCGAAGCAGACATCACCTATGTGGACGAGGCGCTCTACGAAAACAAGCTTTCCATCGTCTTCGACGACCTGCCGGCAGCACGCGAAACGCTGGAGCGGGTGCGCGCGTTCGTGCGCAACCAACCCACGGTCTACATGGGCACCCACACACCGCAAGGCTACGAAAACCTGGAAGCCAAGCGCGTGATGGATTTGGACAACCCGGTAGAGACGGTTTTCGCCGAAGTCGACTTCTCGAAAGCACAGACTTCCGGCAAGTACGTCTGCCCGGTGTGCGGCTACGTGTACGACCCTGCTGACCACGGTGGCGTGGCGTTCGAAGATCTGCCCGACGACTGGGTATGTCCACGCTGCAAAGTTCCGAAGGCGAAGTTCAACCGCGCATAGGTCTGTCAATATGAAGGTTTGTTATTTCACAGCAACGGGAAACTGCCTGTATGTTGCCGAGCGCATCGGGGACGAGCTCTTAAGCATTCCGCAGCTTATGAAGCAGGATGAAATCGAGCTTGAAGACGAAGCGGTGGGAATCGTGTGCCCCGTGTACGCGGTCGAAATGCCGATGATGGTGCGCGAGTTCATGCACAAGGCGAAAATCAAAACCGACTACTTCTTCTTCGTGTACACCTATGGCGAGGGATATGCCGAGGCGCTTGCCCATGCCGAGCTTGTTGCGCAAGAGGTTGGGCTGGACCTTGCTTACGCCAATGCCGTGCAGATGGTGGACAACTACCTGCCTGGCTTCGAGATGGGCCAGCAGATCGATTCGCTTGTCCGCAAGGACGTTGAAGGCCAGCTCGAACGGCTCTGGGCGGACATCGCTGCAAGGCGCGAAAGCAGGGTTGACGTCACGCCTGAAACGCTGGCTGCAGTGGAAACGTGGCAGCAACGCCTTGCCGTCCCCATCCTGCGCAAAGACACCGCGCGGCACTACATCGTGACCGATGCATACACGCGCTGCGGAATCTGCGCCCAAGTATGTCCGGCGGGAAACATTGTTGTCGGTGACAAGGTTGTATTCGAAGACAAATGCGAGGTTTGTTATGCCTGCCTGCACGCCTGCCCACAGTGTGCTCTACATATACCCAGGGAACGTAGCGCTGCACGCTTCCGCAACGAACACATTTCGCTTAAGCGCATTATCGAAGCAAACGCCTAAGCCAAAACTCATAAGAAGCAAGGAGAAGTGCCCATGCAAAAGAAGATAGTGGTTGTGAATGCGGGCCCGCGCAAGGGTTGGAATACCGACACGATCATCAGCGAGGCGGCGCAGGGTGCGGCCGATGCCGGCGCCGAAATAGAGCGCTTCGACTTGTTCAAGCTGGAGCGCTACACCGGATGCATTTCGTGCTTCGGCTGCAAAAAGGAGAAGTTCAAGGGGCATTGCATTTGCAGAGACGGGTTGACCCCAGTGCTGGACGCCATTCGCGAATCCGATGGGTTGATAATAGGCTCGCCCAACTATCTGGGGGAAATGACAGCTTCCTTCCGTGCGCTGTACGAACGTCTGGTGTTCCAGGGCCTCACCTACAATGCCGAAGAGCCGTGCTGCACCGGGCGGCTCATCCCTGTGCTGCTCGTCATGACCAGCAATGCTCCCGATACAGGTTACGTGCACTTGCTGCAAGGGTACCGCCAAACGCTTTCGCGCTTTGTGGGCCCCACCGACGTGTTCGTGTCTGGGAACACCTTGCAGGTAAAGGATTATTCCAAGTTGGACTGGGAGTGGTCTATCTTCGACGTGGAGGCTAAACAACGCCGTCATGAAGAGGTGTTCCCGCAGGAATGCCAGGCCGCCTACGAGAAAGGTGCCTCCCTGGTGGGGTGACGGCGCGATCCTCGTCGTGCCGCTCCAAGGGTTATGTCGCAGCCTGTTCTTTCGCCGCTTCGACACAGTCGACGCGAAGCTGTCACATGAAGCTGTCACAGTCGCACGTGGCTGTTACGAGGAAGAGAGCGGCAAGAAGACGATCGGGTTGCCCCGCTGGGCGATAAGCGCGCACACATCATCGGTGTTCACGTAGATGGTAGCCGTGTTTACGAGCGGGTGGGCGCCGATCACCTTGCCGGCAAGCGCCTCGTCGAAGACCTGCGTGACGTGGCGCGTTTCGTCGTTGAGGGTGGCCAGCGGCGTCACGCTGCCCGCCTCCACGCCCAGCATCTTCGGTAGCAAGTCCGCATTCACGAACTGCAGGCGCCGCGATTGGAGCATGCCAGAGAGGACCTTCAAGTCTGTGCGGGCGTCAAGGGGCACGGTAACCAGGTAAAACTCGCGCTTCTTCTTGTCGCTGAGGAACAGGTTCTTCACGAAAATGCCTCGCTCGGGGATGTCGGCCTCAAGCGCCTCTTCTGCCGTGAATACCGCCTTGTGGCGAACTATCGAGTATTCGATCCCCTGCTTGTCCAGCAATGCGTAGAGATCTGATTCTTGCAGCATGCCGCAGCAGGCACGCCATGCCCTATAGCCGTGTGGCAGCTTCGTGTGTGGCAGCTTCTCGTCGAAGGTGTTACGTTTGTGTGTCACACGACACTCGATGCGTAGCAGTCACGCTCTAGGGAGCTTTCATGGCGCAGGGGACGGCGACCATGCATTTGCCACACGAGTCGGCGCCAGGGAAGCCACGGTGCACCATTATTCCGTAGAGCTGGTGGTTGCAGGCCCACTTGTCGTAGAACTCCACGCCGCCTTCGATCGAAAGCGCGTCGGCAACGCAGCGCTTGGTGCACGCTCCGCAGATGCCCTTGCGCTTGAACAAGCACAGCTCTTCTGCCGGCCGTGGGGTGGGCGGCAGCGGCATGTCGGTGACCACGCTGCCGATGCGCCCGCAGCAGCCGGATTCGGTGATGAGCATGTGGTGCACCCCGAACGTGCCCACGCCGGCGATGACCGCCGCACTGCGGTGCGACCAGTCGCTGCGCAGGTTTTCCTCGTCGTAGTTATAGGTAGGCGGAAGGTTGGAGGCATGGTAGCCTGCCGCTTCGATGAATGCGCACAGGTGGGTGTTGAGGTCCGTAAGCAACTGGTTGGTGTCGACGTAGGCCTGCGCCCATTCGGCAGAACTCGGCTCGTGCTCGATGTTGCTCTTCACGACGTCTTCGGTAAACGGCATGAAGTAGGCAATGACGCTACGCGCCCCCGGCACCAGGTCTTCCGGCAGCGCGTGCGTGGGCCCGACTATTTCCTTGAGCGCGGGAAACAGCGGGTCGGCCGCGTCGGCGACGCCCATGACGGGCCGGCGCCATCGCGTGGGCGTCTGGTGCGTGCGCGGGTAGTCTTCAACGTATTGGACGATTTCGTCCTGAATCTTCTCCCACATGTCTGCCTCCTTCGATGTCCTTACAGGTATTTGTCCTTGTGCGGGGGACGCTTGCTGCAACAAAGGGGTCGGAGTAACACGTTGCATATCGGCGGAGCTTGAGGCATCGGGCATGCAACGTTTTGCTCCGACCCCTTTGTCGCACGACCCCTCGTTGACCTTATGTTTCCCTTTCAAAAAGCGGAACGTGCTGCACGTCTGCCTCATGCCGCCATCTCGATTATGCAGCGCAGACTGCGAGGTGGGAAGAAGGAATGCTTTATACTGATATAAGCAACGCTAATACCTATGTTGCGAACGTGCGATAGGACCAACATGGACGACCGAAAGCTTGAAGTGCTGGTGGCGGCGGTCGAGACGGGCAGCTTCAACAAGGCCGCGCAGCGCTGCCCTAGCCGTTACAGCCCGGTGTCAAGCTTGCGGATCTTGCCGGCCGTGGTGCCTTCGAGCTTCTTGAAGGCACGGTTCATGGTTAAAACGTTGTTGAAGCCAACCTCTTCGGCAGCTTCTTTGACGCTTATACGAGAGTCGCGCATAAGCTTTTTTGCCTCTTCGACGCGCAGGCGCGTGATGTAGTCTGCAAGTCCGATTCCCATGCGCTTCTTGAAAGTGCGCGAGAGATACGACGCGTTCATCCCAAAGAGGTTGGCAATGCTTCCCACGCTCAAGTTGGAATCGCTGTAGCTCTCGGACAGGTACTCGACGATCTCGAGCATTTTGTCGCTTGTTGGGCGGTCTTGGGCCGAAAGCGCAAGGATGTCGAGCTTGTCGAAAAGCGCGCCCGATATGCGTTTGAGCGCCTTGAGCGACTCGCATGAAGCGAGTTCGTCGCGTACATCTATTTCGTTGAAAAAAGCGGCATCTGCAACTTGCCTGACTTCTTCCAACGCATTTGAGAGCAGCATGCAGACATCGCGCAAGCGGAAATCGGCAATGCGGGCCGACCCCGCCTTGAGGACGTAGTCGCTTGCAAGCATGGCATCGAAGATCTGCCGCGCCTTGTCGTATTCTGCAGTACGGATGCAGGTCATGAAGCGGGTTTCTTCCGAAAACCAAAGGTACGCCGAGTTGTCCTCGGGCTCTTCGGAATCGAGTGTGCGGTACACCGACACTGGGTTGCGATCGCCGGTGATTCTGGCGTACTGCAGCAAGTCGACGGCTTCGGAAAACGATTGAGCGATTGCGCGCATGTCTGATGCGCTGCTGCCGACGGCTGCCCTTACGGCAAGGCCTGTCTTGTCTGCGACTATCTGTTGACAGAGTTTGGTGATGCGTACTGTTTCGTAGGCCATGTCCTGCGCCGTGGCGGGGCGTTTGGGCACGGCAAGGCAGGCGAGCGTGCCGTCGATTTCGGCCGTCAAGGGCGTTGCGATATTGACGAACATCTGGGTAAGCAAGTCGCGTATCGTCAGATGGCAGTGCGCAATGGTAGCGTCCGAGGGCGGAGGAACCGACTCGGCCGCATCAACGCAGAACACGACAACCTGCATGTCGTGCTCGTAAAGATCGATGCCGTACAGGGACGCCGTTTCGTTCATCCGGTCGATGTCGCGTGTCCATCCCTTGAGCAATCTGAGCACGAAGTTTTCCCTCATCAACTCGCTTTGGCGGTCAAGGCGGTTCTTGTATGTGACGTTCTCCTGCAACATGGATTCGACCGACGATTCGAGGAACGCAAGGTCGTCGATGTGCGCAGCCTGCGACGGATTGGAAAGGGAGCCCCTTTCTGCATCCGACTGGGTTTCCTGCGACTTCCGTGCAACTGTCATCTTCTCAAGCAAGGTGGCAAAAGCCATCTGGTAATCCTGAAGGACGAAGAACAAGGCGAACAAACCGAATGCCAGCATCAACACGAGCGCTTTGACACTACCGTCGATAAGGCTGCGCTGGAACGCTTCGAGCGAATCCTGATGCGAAGTAAACGCAAGCGTCGCCTGCATGAAACACAGGTAGTCGAGGAAGAACAGCGACACCCCGATGACTATAGCGCCACCAAGCAGCCAGCGCGAGCGGGGCCGCAGGTAGCCTTCGGATGGGCGTTTGCCAAACACTGTCATAGAGCCTCCCAGAGTCTAGAAGCGGTCGATGAAGTGGTAAAGGCGCCAGATCCAGGCGACAATGAGCACGATTGCGATGACTGCGTACCGAACCACACCAAGATTGGGGTCAAGCAAGAAATCCATCGACTACCGCCTTTCCTGATCGCGTACATGGGCCGTGTCTGCTATGAGCCCGTTGTGCACGAGCCGTTCGTATCCGAAGCCTGTCAACGTGTAGCGCGAAAGCAGCTTGCCTTCGGCAAAGCCCCCGCCGTCATCGACGTTTTCGTCAAGCGCGACTATCATGCCTGCGGCAGCCGCTTCGATGAGCGAGAGCCTGACTTCGTTGCGCTTGCGCCTGCGCCGTTTCTGGTTGGCCACATCTTCGGAAAGCCTGTCGGCAAGCTCCCAGTCCCAGGCCGGCCCGTTTTCTGCGATAAGAACCAGCGCCTGCGACTTAAGGGGGAGTTGTGCGAGAAGGCGCGAGCTTTGCGCAGTGCAGCGTCGGGGAGTGACGTCGACGTTGCGCATGACGCCCAAGATGTCTTTGCCGCTCGTATAGATCACGAACACGCCGACAAGGGTTATGACGCATGCAATCACCGTGGGCCATGAAGGCACGGTAAGGGTGACCGTCGTAGCCACGATCGCCGCCACATAACCCGAGATATCGGTCACGGCCAAACCGCAGCAGACCCCGCACAAGGCGAAACTCTTGTACCACCCAAGATAGTCGAAGGTCAGACACCCAGCCAAACGGAGGATGAAAAGGATGTCGGGCGAAGCGACGGTGTGTGGAATATGGCCGACGAGGTCAAGCTGGGGGGCTATAACGGCCGATGCGACAAGTATGACAACCCACAGAACGGCTTCGTAGGTGTAGCGCACAGCAACGCCCACCGAGGAATCCGTTGTGTCTTGCGCACGTGCGGCAAAAGCACCCTCAACGCCCCAGTCTATGCCAACCAGTATGCCGGCAATCACAAACAGGACGAACACCGAACCCGACGTGTCGAACGCTAGGGGGAAGTACAGGATAAAGCAGCCGCCGAACACGAAAGCCAAACCCATCCAGCACATGCGCGGTATGATCTCTTTGTACCAGAGCCGTGCCATAAGGGCGCCAACGAGCGGATAGAACATGGTCATGGCCGTGACGAAGGCCGAGTCAAGCAGGCTGCCCGTGTAGTAGATGATTGGCTCGCCTACGCAACCCATCATCGCGCTCGCAAGGTAGAACATGCAGTCGCGATGGGGGTGGCGCAGCATGTTCAGGTACTCCTTGATTTTGCCGGTGACCGCCATCCAGACAATGCAGATGCAGGTGATCAAAAAGACCATGAGAACCGAAAAAACAAGTGCTGCTGCAACCAGGTCGCGCTGGGCATATGGCACGCCCAAAAACGCGTCGCCCTGCAAAAGGAGCTCAACTCCTACATAACAGGTTGCCCAGTGGATTGAGCACCATAGTGCGGTCTGGAACCCCCAGTTGCGCCTGATTGTTGCCTGACGGTCGCGTAGAACCCGCGTCGATAGCTCCATAAATACATCTCTCCATTGTGCGATACGCGGCGGCTAGGTTCAATAAAGAGCCTTTTCGATGTCGCTTATTGTCCCCTGATTCCATCATATTCTTTGCGTCTACGTGCGGCAATAAACGTTTTCTTACCCTGTGTTCACTCTCTTACCTCTTGGGCAAAAGGTCATTTTCTGAGCATTCCCGCAGGGTTTGGCGGCTTGTTCGCGCTTGGATGCCAACGTAGCCTCGAAGCAAGGGCAGCGGGGGCACTGCGTCCCTGCATGCAACGGAATGCAGGCTTGGCGAAAGCGGCCTGCAGGGAAAACGAAGGGGACAAACATGGAAGACAAGAGACTGGTGAGTGTGCGAGGCAATGACTACGAGCGAGGGCTTGCCCTGGGAAAGCAGACGGGATACAGCATCCGCGTCAACTTCCTTAACAGGACGCGCCACTACAAGGAAGCCTACGGGTACGACTACGGCGAATGGGTGCGCAAGGCCCAGGTCTATGTGCCCCTCATCAAGGAGCACACGCCCCATACCTACGACGAGATGCGCGGCATGGCCGATGGAGCAGGGGTGCCTTTCGAGCATGTGCTGGCACTGACAACCGACTACGAGATTACTGTGGCGGGAGGCTCGATTGCCGACAAGTGCACGGGCTTTTTCGCTGCGGGCGACTACACAAGCGACCGAGGGGCGCTTTGTGGACAGACCAACGACGAAGACCTCGGCGAATGGATACCGTTCCTCGACGTGGCAGTGCGTCATACCAATACCGAAGGGCCAAGCGCTCTCGTCTACACGCACCCAGGCATCACTGCCTACATGGGCATGAACGATGCGGGCTTGGCTATCTTGTGGCAGTACATCGACAACGGTGAGCGTGCCATGGGTGTTCCCACGAACTGCATCATTCGCGAAGTGCTTTTCTACGATTCGCTCGACGATGCCGTGGCGTTTTTGCAAAAGGTCCCGCACTGCATTCCCAACCATTACCTTATCTCGAGCAAGGACAAGGGGGCGGCATCGGTGGAATGCTATCCGTCGGACGTCTTCGTAGTTCGCTCGGACGACCATCTGTGCCACACCAACAACGTGCTCACTCCCGAAAAAATGGACGGGTGCGACAAGAAGAGCCCCTTGGTGTACCGCGAGCAACCACTCGACCTCGAGCAGATGATGCAAGAGGCCTACGAGGGCGCCTTGCAGGGAACGCCGGGCGTTCTTGAATGGTCGTACCTCAGGCTCGACCGCATAACGGAGTTGCTCGAGCAGAACAAGGGGTCCATCACGCCCGAGAAGGCACGGTGGTTCTTGGCAGACCACGTCAACGAGCCGTTTTCCATCTGCTCTCACCCCAACTTCGTCAACACGCGTTGGAAGACCTTGGCGTCGATGGTGTTCGACCTTGAGCGGGCCCAGATGCACATCGCTTTCGGCTGTGCGTGCGAAGAGCCTTTCCATACCTACACTTTCGAGCGCTAGGAGGTGGGCGCAATGGCGACGAATCTGGCAAAACAAAAGTACGACCTGCAGAAGGCGAGCTTTTTTCGCAAGGGCGTGGCAATAGCCTTAAGCTCGGGCATTTGCTTCGGTACCTATTCGGCGTTTCTGACGTTGGGCATGGAACGCGGCGTGTGGGCCGACTGGTACGGGCCGGCAAGTGCGCTTTCGGCCTTTGTCGTTACCTACGTGCTGAGTGCCGTGGGCAGCGCCGTCAACGACACGCTGAGCGGCATCTGGTTCCTTATCTTGTCTGCGGCGCGGGGCAAGCTGGCCGACGTGGGGCGCACGTTTAGAACCAAACCGGGCTTGGTCATGATCATCTGCGCCCTCATCGGAGGCCCGCTTGCCTCGACGGCATATGTGGTCGGCCTGCAGACGGCAGGCTCTCTCGCGGCAACGGTTGCAGCCCTCAACTCCGCCATCGGGGCAATCCTTGGGCGCTTGCTGTTCAAACAGACCCTCAACCTGCGCATGGTCGTGGGCATCATTGTCTGCTTTGGCTCAGCGATTATCCTAGGCGGCACCACTTTCGACGGCGAGTTCGGTGGGAGCACGCTGCTGGGGCTGTTCATGGGCTTCCTGGCGGCGCTTGGATGGGGCATCGAAGGATGCGTGGCCGGGTTTGGCACGTCGGTCATCGACAGCCAGGTGGGGGTGACCATCCGCCAGTGCACGTCGGGCCTGGCCAACCTGATCATCCTCGTTCCGCTGCTGTGCCTGGTGGCAGGCAATATCGGTCTGGCGCCCGAACTGCTAGGCCAGGCTTTTACCACCGACGCCATCATCTTCTTCGTCATAGCGGCGCTTCCGGCAGGCCTATCCTACATGCTGTGGTACCGGGGCACAGCCATGTGCGGTGCAGCGTTGGGAATGACCTGCAACGGCGCCTATGCGTTCTGGGTTCCCCTGTTCTGCTGGATCCTGCTAGGGCTCATTTGTGGCGAACCAGGCTGGGCGCTCACGCCTGTCCAATGGGCTGCCGCCTTCATGATGTTCTTCGGCATCTTCCTTATTGCCATGAACCCGCTCGATCTGCTCAAGAAAAAGGAGGCGTAAAGCCATGCGTCCATTGAACTACGCGATTCTCAAGCATCTCGAAAGCGTGCCGTTTGCAAGTCCAACAGATGTCATAGAAGCGCTGAAAGGAGAGTACGGCAGCTTCAAGGCACTCAGGTTCGAAGGCGTGCGCGAGTCGCTTATGACGGCAGAACAAAACGGTTTGCTCGAAGAAGACCACTACGACCTGGACGACCAAGAAAACCTGCACATTTACTATCGGGTGACCGACTACGGCAGGTCAATGATCGACAAGTACATCAAGTAGGTAAGGAGGACGACGTGGGTAGGCTCCAAGGTAAAGTTGCCCTTATCACTGGGTCGACCGGAGGGATTGGAGAAGAGGCCTCGCGCGTCTTTGCGCGCGAGGGTGCCTCTGTGATGGTTGCTGGCCGCAATGTCGAACGAGGCGTCGAAGTTGCCCGCAGCATTGTCGAGGCGGGCGGAACAGCGGACTTTTGCGCCCTCGACGTGCGGTCGTGGGATTCGTGGGCTTCCTGTATGACGCGGGTGCTCGAGCGTTTTGGCAAGATCAACGTGCTGGTCAACAACGCGGGAATCAGCTTTCGCGAAACCGTCGACGAAACGACGCCCGCAAGCTGGGACGAGACCATAGCGACAAACCAGACCGGCGTCTTCTACGGCATAAAGCAGGGCATAGAGGCAATGCGTTCCAATGGCGAGAAGTGCTCTATCGTCAACACGTCGTCGGTCGATGGCATAGCTGGCGACGCTGTGTTCTTCTCGTACTGCGCGGCGAAGGCGGCCGTGTCGGCCATGACGCGTTGCGCCGCCCTTTCTTGCGGGGCGCAGGGGCTTCCCATTCGTGTGAATGCAGTGGCGCCCGGCTACATTCTCACGCCTATGGCCCTCGAGGACGCGATCCAGAACAACCAGACCATCGAGGAATACAGCGCGCAGTACGCCAACCAGCACCCCATAGGTCACCTGGGCAGTCCCGCAGACATTGCCTATGCCTACCTCTACCTTGCGTCCGACGAGGCGGACTTCGTCACGGGAACGACGCTCATGGTCGACGGAGGGTATACCGCACAATAGCAAGAGTGCCACGCCCTTATCCAAACGTGGCAGCTATACGGGCCTCGTGCAACAAGGGGTCGGAGTAAAGCGTTGCATGCCACCATGCTCCAAGCTCTGCCGATATGCAACGTATTATTCCGACTCCCTTGCTGCACGACCCCTCGTTGACCCTATGTTGCTCTTTCAGAAAGCGGAACGTGCTGCACGTCGGTGTAATGCCGTCAGCTCAATTATGTGGCGCAGACTGCGAGGTGGGAAGAATGAATGCTTTATACTGATATAAGCAACGCTAATGCCTATGTTGCGAACGCGCGATAGGACCAACATGGACGACCGAAAGCTTGAAGTGCTGGTGGCGGCTGTCGAGACGGGCAGCTTCAACAAGGCCGCGCAGCGCTGCCACTGCAGCCAGTCCGCCGTCACGCAGCTGATGAACGCCATGGAGGCGGAGCTCGGGTGCAAGGTGGTGGAGCGCTCGCACGCGGGTGTCGTGCTGACCGACAAGGGCAAGGCGCTCTACCCAGCCGTCAAAGAAGCCTTCGAGGCGCTTGCCGGCCTGAAGAGTGCAGCCGCCGAGCTTGGCACCACCCGCACGGTGCTGCATGTGGGCGCCTATGCCAGCGTGGCGAAGGCATGGTTGCCCAAGGCGATGGTCGCCTTCCGCGAAAGCGAGCCGCACATCGACATCGAGGTGCGCATCGGTTCCAGCGACCTTGCCGACTGGCTGCTAGAAGGCAGCGTCGATCTGGTCATATGCGACGACTGGCTGTTCGAGGAACGGCTCGCGAGAGAACGTGCCCAGGACTACCGCGAAAGGGGTGCGCAGGCGGGGCGGGGCGAATTCGCCTGGATCCCGCTTGCCGAAGACCCGCTGTGCGCGGTGGTTCCCGCGCGGCTTGCGCCAAAGAACGACGGGGCCATCTCGCGCGAGGCGCTCTTCGAGCATCCTTACATCTTCGACTCGAAATACGTGTATGGCAGCTACCTGTCCAGCGAATTCTCCGACCTGATAAAGGTCCGCACCGACGACAGCGACTCGCTCGTTTCGATGGTCGCCGGCGGGATGGGCGTGACGGTCCTTCCCAAGCTTTGCCTCGCGCACGTGCCCGCCTCCGTTGCCGTTGTCGACCTCGACCCACCGGGCAAGCGCGTGCTCGGCGTTGCGCACGCCCCACGCGCCAGCGGGCAAACACGCGCTTTCGCTGCGTTCCTCCAGCGCACCATTTCGCCTGCTGGTGCATGACAGGGGCGGCGGTCTGCCGACGAAGGATTACCCAAACGTGACAGCTTCGACGCGTAGCTGTCACACTGTAGCTGGCACACTTGCAGCGCTTACTCCAGCCCCTTTGACCGACGATCCCATTGTTGCGCACACGTAACGGAAAACCAGCTACAATAGCAGTGCATGATCACCAAGGAGCATCGATGCGTGACAGCACAAGCGGTCCAATCATTTCGCGCTACGTCATGAGCGCCTTTAGTCGCTCGCAGGCCAACGCGCGCGTTCCCCGTCAAAAGCCGGACGACATGCGCACCGTTGCCACGGCCCGCATCGCGCTTTCCGTGCAATACGCGAGCCGTTTCGCCTATCTGCCGTTTGGACCCGTCGACATCCGCGCCGACTCCGCAGAGTGGTACGGCTACACAGACCTAATCCCCTACAACAAAGCGCCTTCGATGCTCGACGTCATCGTGCAAATGCACGAGATCATCTACAAAGAGGCGTTCAACGAGAAAACCTGCCGCAGCCTGCTCGACATAGACGAGGAAGGCATCGTGCAGACCATGCTGTCCCTGCCTGGGCGCTATGCCTGCTTCGTCATCAACGGCCAATACGCCTACGATGCAAACAGCGAGTACGGCGACACCGGATATCGCGGCCTCGGCTATGCCGAAACCCCCATCAACGACCTCGACGTCATCGAAATCTTCTGCTTCCCCGAAAGCGTCGGCCTCGACTACTACACGTACTTCATGAAGCCCGACGGCGGCTGGGCACGGCTGGGCGAAGTCGCACCTGGGGAACCAATCACGCTGCGTCACGAAGGGTTTCTCTTCGCTTTCGGCGGGCCTTTCGAGCATGAGGATCGCATCGAGCGACGCATGGTCGCTCCCATGGTTGGTTCACAGCTGGCTTTTGTCGATGCGGACACGCTCAACCTGGTCGACCTGGCAGGGGCAAAGACCGACGAGGACGGCCTTGCCACCTTCACCTTCTACGAGCCGGGCGACTACTACGTCACCGCCTATGGAGGAGTGACGTCGCGCGCTAAGGCGAATGTGTCCCTGCCCTGGATGCCGTTCGTCGTGCGATAGGCACGTTCTGCTTGACAAACGCTGTTGCTTAATATATCGTATACGATATAATCGTACACGCATGTTAAGGAACGACGATGGCAGAGACATCATACGAAGCCTTGAAACTCGATCATCAGCTGTGTTTCAGGCTCTACAGCGCTGCGCGCAGAGTTACGCGGCTGTATCACCCGTTCCTTGACCCGTTGGGCATCACTTACCCGCAGTATCTCGCACTGCTTGTCCTATGGGAGGCGCAAGAACCTCTTTCGGTGGGCGAGCTTGGCCAGCGGCTTGAACTGGAGTCGAACACGCTCACGCCCATGCTCAAGAAGCTCGAGGTGGCAGGTTTTGTCGAACGCAGGCGCTCCGCCCAAGACGAACGCGTGCAGCTTGTCTCGCTCACGGACGCAGGGTGGGCGCTGCGCGAGAGTGCGGCGCACGTGCCAGAATGCCTCTACGAGGCTCTTGGCGTGTCCGATGAAGTGGCAATCGCCCTGGTAGGCGCCCTTGATGCCTTCTCCGGCGAAATGCGAAGTGGAAACGCGGGCGACGCCCGCCAGGAAAGAGCGTAAGGAAACACAAGGAAAAGAGAGGAACAGCAATGAACATCTACGATCACAACGTAACGGCACGCGATGGAAGCCAGATTTCGCTTGCGGACTACAAGGACAAGGTCTTGCTGGTCGTTAACACCGCCACGGGCTGCGGTTTCACGCCCCAGTACGAGCAGCTTGAAGCGATGTACGCGAAATTCCGCGACCAGGGTTTCGAAATCCTGGACTTTCCCTGCAACCAGTTCGCCGACCAGGCCCCCGGCACCGACGACGAGATCCACGAGTTCTGCACGCTGAAGTTCGGCACCGAATTCCCCCAGTTCGCCAAGGTCGACGTGAATGGCCCGGACGCGCATCCGCTGTTCGCGGAGCTTGGCACCGAAAAGCCCTTTGTGGGCTTCGGCGGCGGACTGAAGAACAAGGCGCTAGAGGGCTTCGCGAAGGCCAACAACAAGAAATTCGGTGATCAGTGTTATGTCGGATGGAACTTCACCAAGTTCCTTATCGACCGGCAGGGCAACCTGGTAGCGCGCTTCGAGCCCACCGAGGACATGGCCGACGTGGAAGCTGCCGTCGCCGCCCAGCTCTAGCCCCTACTTCCGTGGCATCCGTGACAGCTTCGTGTCGAAGCTGTCACACCTAGATAATGTGAATGGGTGCAACATAGAAGATATGACCGATGAAGGGATTACCCCGTCATCGGTCATTTTTTGTCTTAAAGCTATACTTAATAACAGAATGGATTGCTCATGATAGGTTGGCCATGAAGGCGATTTGTGCGCGGTCAAATATCTACCT
>JAFUCW010000304.1 GCA_017459485.1 Eggerthellaceae bacterium
CACCGTTCGTCCTGTGCTTCGGTGGGTTTGGGGAAAAGCACATGGTGCTTCCGCATCGCAATAGAGGGGAAATGGCAATGTTCTATCGGATTGAAGAAAGGCTGACCGTGTTGCCCGAAGAAAGCGTACCTGAACGCGGTCAGTATGTTGCAGTTCTCACGCCTAGCGAATGGGCAAGGCGCCAGGGCCGCTTCGACATGGGTATCGACATCGAAGCTGACCTCGAGGCGGCAATGGACATGCAGGCGGAGGTCAACTACGACTCCGTCACCGGCGTCATCCGCGTTCCCGACCGCAGCGACCTGTCCGAAGACGGCGTGTGGTTCTCGTTCGCACTTGACGAAAAGGGCATCGTCTTCATCGACGGTACGGGAACCGCCGAGCGCATGGTCAGCGCGCTTGCCGCCAAACGTTGGCGCAAGCCGGGAATCGAACGGTTGCTCTACGACTTTTTGATGCTGCTTGTGGAAGGCGACACGGCTTTCATGAAAAGGGTCGAAGAAGAGCTAGACCGCATGGAGCGTGGCATCTACGCAGACGAAAAGGACGCGGCAAGTCCCGAACGCGTAAACGAGATCCGCAACGACATGCGCGACCTTGACGACTACCTTGAGCACTTGCAGGACTTCGCGTCGGTGCTCGAAGAGAACGAAAACGGCTTCTTCGAAGAGGAAAACCTCCGCTATTTCCGCCTGTTTTACAACAGAGTGGAGAAACTACGTGACAAGGCGGCGTCGTTGCGCGAGCAGGCAATGCAGATGCGCGACTTGTACAAGATGCACCTTGATATCCGTCAGAACCGCATCATGACCGTTCTGACGGTGGTGACGGCGATATTCGCACCGCTTACGCTTATCGTGGGCTGGTATGGCATGAATTTCGTGTACATGCCCGAGCTTGCCTTGCCTTATGCCTACCCAGCGCTCATTTGCGTTTTCGTTGTGCTGATCGTGGCGCTGGTGGTGTTCTTCCGGAAGATCAGATGGCTTTAGGCCGGCGGGCTTGAGACCTCCTACATCCCTAGGCGTATTATCGTCCCTCTCGGGGCTGGGATGCCGTCGCCGCTTTATACTGCAGTAAGAAACCTTACTAATGCGCGAAGCGGTTATGCAAAGGAGAAGCGTCTTGCCATGAACGATGCAGTGCTTGTTACGGGCGGCAATGGTTTTCTGGGCTCGTTCGTTTGTGTGGAGCTGTTGGAAAAAGGCTGTTCGACGCTCTTTGTGTTAATGAGGGGCTCCGATGCAGCGGAGTGCGAAAACCGGCTGCGCAACCTTTGGTGGGAGCGTCCCAGGTTGCGTGATGCCGTGGGCAAGGAAATCATCCCCGTTGTGGGCGATATTACTCTCGACGACTTGGGCCTTTCGCCTGCGGATTACGCGCAGCTCGCGACTCGGGTGCGCTCCATTGTTCACTGCGCAGCCGAAATTGGCGTAAACCAGACGGCAGAGCGCTTTGGCTCTACGAACGTGGATGGCACGGCGAACATGCTCGTGTTTGCCCATGCGGCGCAACGCGCGGGTGGGATTGAGCGATTCGTCCATGTGTCCACCGCCTATGTGGCAGGTTCGCGCACGGGGGTCATTCTCGAAGACGAGCTGGTGCTCTCGTCGTTCAACAGCCTCTACGAACAGAGCAAGTTCGGAGCGGAGCAGCTTGTGCGCGAGCAGATGGATGTTTTGCCGGTCACCGTCGTGCGTCCGGCCCAGATCGTGGGCGACTCGCTCACGGGGTTTGCCATGGCGTTCAACACGCTCTACTATCCGCTCAAGCTTTACTTGAAAGGGCAGCTTCCTGCCATTCCCGTTTCCGCCTCCATGAAAGTGAACATGGTGCCCGTCGACCATGTTGCCAAGGTTGTGGTGGGGGCCTTGGAAAGCGATCGGGCAGTGGGGAAGGCGTTTCATGCGGCCGTGCCGCGCGATCTTCAACCAAGCGTGTCTGAGCTTCTTGGCTACGTGCGCAATTGGTCGGTCGAGCATCTTGGCTTCGATCCGGGGGCCATTCGCTGCGTTCCCCTGCCGGGCGCGCAGAGGGCTGGCCGTGCGCGCAACATGGCGAAAAGCGCTGATCAGAAGAAGAAAAGCTTCGTTCAAAACCTGCTGGCTCTGGCGCCGTATTTCAGCGAAGACCGTTCGTTCGACACGCGCAATGTCGACGAGCTGCTTGGTGTCCAGGCCCCTTCATGGCGCGACTATCTGGGCACGCTTCTGGCCTTCGCCACGAGCAAGGGTTTTATGGACCACACAGGGCGTACTGTGTTCGAGCAGATGCTTGTTCGTATGCAATCGAGGCGTTTTCCCATCGACTATTTCGACGTTTCCGCAGATGGCATGCGTAAGACAACTGGATCAGAAGCTCGCGAGACCATTATGCGCGCTGCTCATGCCCTGCGTGCACACGGCATCGGCCATTTGGACCGCGTTGCTTTGGTGGGCGTCAACTCGGTGCGCTACTTTGTCGCCGACGCCGCCATAGGGCTTGCGGGCGCTACCAGCGTACCGCTGTACTACACGTTGCCTGCTCCCGACATTGCCGACCTTGTTGTTCGGAGTCAGGCGAAACTCGTGTTCGTGGGCACGCGTTCTCTTCTTGACACTTTGCCACAGCAACTAGACGTTGCAGTCGTTTCGCTGCTCGACGATCCGGCCGACGAAGTCGAAAGCTGGGAGGAATTCGTCGAAAAAGGAGGGGCGGAATTGCGAAGTGGTGGTCAGGCGTTACCTGCCCCATCCTATGGCGACGTGGCCACCATTCGTTACACGTCGGGAACGACCGGCAAGCCCAAAGGAGTCATGTTCACTCACGCCCAGCTGCGCTGGATGGCAGAAACCATGCCGGCGCTGCTCGACTGGCGTACGCGGACCGGCAAGCTGCGCTACCTTTCGTTTCTGCCCATGAGCCACGTTGTCGAAGGCATTCTGGTTTCGTACGCGCCGTACTACTTGCTTTCGGACGTGGACATGTTCTACCTCAACGATTTTCCGCGCCTGGCGGATGCGCTGCCAGATGTTCGGCCTACGCTTTTCTTCTCCGTGCCGCGCTTCTACGAAAAAGTGTGGAACCAGTTCGAGGCATCAGGTGCGGGCAGGCGCTATCTTGTCACGGAAGACGGACCGGCGAAGCGTGCGTTGGGTACAGTGGCGAAGGCGGTGCTTTTGCGCAAGGCAGGTTTGGACAAGTGCAGGCAATTGCTGGTCGGGTCGGCTCCGGTGGGCATGGGCATGCTCGAGTCCTTCTGCAGGTTGGGAGTGGAGATTCACAACGCTTACGGGGTGACCGAGGCTCCCTTGGTTGCACTCAGCCGCTTGGGCAGCAACGAGCTGGGGAGCGTGGGTGACCTGCTGCCCGATACCCAGGTGCGCATTTCCGGAGAGGGAGAGATCCTTGTCGCGGGTCCTCAGGTGACGGTAGGCTACGATGGGCAGGGCGAATGTGTGGACGGCGAAGGATTCTTCGCGACGGGGGACTTCGGTAGTTTTTCTGCGCAGGGAAAGCTTGTCATCGGCGGACGCAAGAAGGAACTTCTGGTCACGTCCTATGGAAAGAACATCAGTCCGGAAAAAGTGGAGACGCTGCTCAAGGCTGTTCCAGGAGTGAGCGAGGCGCTGCTGGTGGGCGAGGGAAAGCCATACGTCGGAGCCCTTCTCTGGCTGGAAGACGGCGCCTCCGCTTTCGAAGGCGAGTCGTTCGATGCGGCTGTGAACAGGTGCAACGATAAGCTGTCTCATCCCGAGCAGGTAAAGCGCTGGATGGTCATAGGGACGCCTTTGAGCATTGCGGAAGGCGAGCTTACTCCCAACCTGAAGCTAAGGCGGCGGGTGGTGGCACAACGCTACGCCGACGCGATCGAGGCGCTCTACGCAGACGATTTCGAAGACGTGCCCATCGCGTACGTGATGCACAAAGGAGCGCAGGTCCCATGCGACTCGTAAGCGCAGAACTGCTTGCACGCATCCCGGTGCCGAAGGCGGCGAAGGCGGCAGCGATCCAGCTTTTGTGCGACGTGTTCGCGTCAGCGTTCGACGTCGTGGCGCCGAAACTGCGCCGCATAGAGACTGCGGCCAACGGAAGCCCCGACACTGCGCACGCAGGCATCCAGCGCCCCGACCTGTGGGCGTTCCGTACGTTCAGTGCGGCATGCATGGATGCTGCGCTTGAGTCGCATGCGTTCAGCGCCCAATGCATCGGGCGCCTCTACGAACACGCGTTTTCGCTGGGGACCAAGGTGCGCCGTGTCTTGAATCCGCGCCCAAGCGAGTTACCTGTTTTGGTGCACCTTTTCTATGCGCTCATCGAGATAGACGTTGTATGCTTTCCCTCGGGGGAGCTCGTTTTTAATCGTTGCTACTTCAGCGGTGGGTACACTCCTGCGCAGTGCGCATTCATGTCTGCGTTCGACAGCGGATTCGTAGGCGGACTGCATGGAGGCGGACGCCTGGAGTTCAGCGCACGTATCACGCAGGGTGCCCCGTGCTGTCGTGCGTGCCTAGTCGAAAGGGAGGTCCTATGAAGAAAGCGTTGGTAGTGGGAAGCGGAGCAGGTGGTTGCGCGGCAGCGGCGAAGCTGGCACAGAGCTTCGATGTGACGGTCCTTGAAGCAGGCGACGCCTTCAGGCCCTTCGCGCACGATGTGCGCCGGCTGGACCCTATGAGGCATTTGGGCCTGTTCTTCGACGAGCGCATGATCCAGCTCTTGTTCCCCGAGATGCGCATTTTGAAAACGCGCGAGGGACTCGTGCATGTGAACGGCTGCGCCCTGGGCGGCACAACTGCGCTAGCAACGGGCAATGCGGTTCGGTGCGACCAGGTTCTTCGCGAAATCGGCATTGATCTAGACAATGAGTTTGCGGAACTTGAACAAGTGGTCCCCGTAACGCGCGACCACTACAAGAACTGGTCCGACTTGACGGTGCGGCTGTTTGCCGCCTTCGAGGACAAGGGGTTGAATCCGCAGATCACTCCCAAATTTCTTGTCGATGCAGACCGCTGCGTCGCATGCGGGCATTGCGTGCTGGGGTGCCGTTTCAAGGCTAAGTGGACAGCCGACATGCTTATCGAAGGAAATCCGCGCATTTCGGTTGTTACGCGTTGCGCGGTGGAGCGTGTGCTCATCAAAGGTGGTCGCGCTGTTGGAGTGGAAGCGCGTGTAGGTGGAAAGCGTTGCACGTTCGAAGCGGATGTGGTGGTGCTTGCCGCGGGCGGGCTGGGAACGCCGGTCTTGCTCAACGCATCTGGCATTCCCACCCAGTCGACCTTGTTCGTAGACCCGGTCGTGTGCGTGGCGGCGCCGTGGGAGGGTGCCTGCCTGGATGCGCAGATGCCCATGCCGTTCGTGTCGCAGCGGGATGGTTACATTCTTTCCCCTTACTTCGACTGGCTCTCCTTTTTCTTCAACAGGCAATGGCGCAGTTCGTCGGATGGCATCATGAGCATCATGGTGAAGTACGCCGACAGCAGCGTCGGGTCTTACGACGGATCGCGCCTCGACAAGCCCTCTACGCCGCATGACGAAGAGATCGTAAAGCGATCGGTGGAGGAGTCTCTGTGCATTCTTGAGCGGATGGGCGTTTCACGAGACGACATGTTCTTGGGCACTTTGAACGCGGGGCATCCAGGCGGCTGTCTTCCGCTGACGAGCAATCAGGCACAAACGCTTCACCACGAGCATCTTCCCGACAATCTTTTCGTAGCCGATGCAACCCTGCTGCCCCGGTCAATGGGCAATCCGCCCATTCTGACCATCATGGCGCTTGCCACGCGGGTGGCGCGTTGCGCGGAGGAGTCGTTTGCGGATTGATGTGCGGACGGCTTGTGGTCGGGCCGCACAAAGGGTGGAACACCGATACGCTCATATTGGCGAAGCATCGCGTGGTGCCGAGCCCACTGGTGCCACGGCGGGGCGTTTCGACCTGTTCCGCTTGGAAAAGCACGCAGATGGAGCCAGCGGTCAGGCCGAAAGCCGCTTGGCCTCGTAGAGCTTTTTGTCGGCGCTATCGATAAGTTCGCGGAAATCCAAGGTGCCGTCGTACTCTTCCATGCCAAGGCTCATGCTCAGATGGATCTGGTTCGGCATCTCAATGGCGGAAAGTCGTTCGTTGACGTTTCGCCTTATTTCCTCGATGTCCAGGATTCGTTCCGTTTCCGACGTCATCATGAACTCGTCGCCGCCTGTGCGAAACACTACCGCATCGTATGATGAGAAAACGTCCCGAAGCGTCTTGGACGCCAGCTGAAGCGCCATGTCGCCCACGGGGTGCCCGTACGTGTCGTTGATACTCTTGAACTTGTCCAGGTCGCCTGCGAATATGTAGAGGTGCTGCGGTCCTCTGGGCTGGAAATGGCTGATACGGCTCAAAAGATCTTGCTCGAAGGCAAAGCGGTTCGGCAGGTCCGTAAGGTGGTCTCGGGTGATCATGACGTTTTGGGTCGTGCCGTACAAAAGGAGCAGCGCGACAAGCACACCACCTTGCATGGTGGGAAGCCCCGGTGGAAAAATCATTTGTGCGCCGGAAAGCACCAGAACTGGAACAGGGA